>CAYPXQ010000058.1:0-9577 GCA_964414685.1 uncultured Actinomycetota bacterium | reverse complement strand
CAGGATGGCCGGGATAGACTATATATTCAATGTCATCCTGGATGATAATAAAAAAATAATAGCTGCCGTGGCCGGGAAAAACAATGAAGCCTGGCTGGAGGGCATAAGCATATATGATGATATATATATGATAGAAACTGAAAGACCGGCAGATATAGTGATAGCCTCGGCAGGCGGAGACCCCAAGGATCTCAACCTGTACCAGTCACAGAAAGCCCTGGAGAATGTAAAGGATGCTGTCCGTCCCGGGGGTGCTATCATCCTTGCTGCATCCTGTCATGAAGGATTCGGGGAGGATGTATTTGAGGAATGGATGCAGGATGCCCCTGATTATGGCCTTATAAGCAAAAGGCTTAAACAAGACTTTGTGCTTGGAGGGCACAAGGCAGTAGCGGTTGCCAGGGTAATATCAGAAAAGAAAGTCTTTCTCTATTCGGAATTTGACCGGGTGTCAACGGAGAAGATGGGCTTTGAGAAGCTGGAGGATATCCAGTCATATATAGACGCCAGGCTGGAGGAGGACAAAGAGCTGAAGATAACCGTGATACCATGCGGCAGGTTTGCCAGGGTAAAGAGGCGCTGATTGCCGCTGAGCAGCGGACCCCGGGACCAGTCTTAAAGATAATGGTCTCTGCCGGGCCCGTCTGTCATCTTAATAATAACTGACATACAAGGAGCCTGTGATAGTAAACATAAAGGACATAGCCAGGCATGCGGGGGTATCGGTGGCTACCGTATCCCATGTGATAAACAGGTCAAGATATGTAAGCGACGGGCTCTCAGGCAGGGTGGAAAAGGCAATGAAAGACCTTGACTATCAGCCCAATCTCCTGGCAGGCAGCCTGCGCAAGAAAAAGACAGGGACCATAGGCCTCATAATCCCTGACAGTTCCAATATGCTTTATGCAGACTTATCCAGAAGCTTTGAAGACACCTTCTTCTTAAAGAACTGCAGTATGATGATCTGCAATTCTGCATATATGATAGAGAGGGAAATAGAGCACCTGAAAAGCCTCCGCTCTAAGATGGTAGACGGCATACTTATGATACCGGCTTCAACAGAAGGCGGGCATATACAAAAGATAATGTCGGCTGGCATACCGGTAGTGCTGCTTGACAGGAAGATAGAAGGTCTGGAGGCAGATTATGTCCTTCCCGCAAATTACCGCATGGGTTATATGGCAGGAAAATATTTGACGGAACTGGGGCACAGGAAAATAGGATATATTGACAGGTTCGGGCCCCATTTCCATAGTATTGAAAGAGTGAAAGGATTTAGGGCTGCTCTGGCGGAAGCAGGTATTGCTGTTGATGATAAAGACATCCTGGCAGGCGGCCTTTCATATGACATGGGGGCACAGGCTGCAAAGGAAATCATTGCCAGGGACAGACAGATAACGGCCCTGCTTTGTTTTAATGATATCAATGCACTGGGCGCCATAAGGGGCTTAAGCGATATCGGACTTAAAGTCCCGGAAGATATATCGGTCATGGGGATAGATGATATAGATATAAGCTCCATATTTATTCCTGGTCTCACCACCCTTCGCTATCCGGTAAGGGAGATGGTGGATGAAGCCAGCAAAATACTGTTTACCAGGATAAAGAAGCCGGAAGTCAGGAAATATAGAGAGGTGTCACTGGAACCAGAGCTTATAATAAGGGGATCGACAAAAAAGGCCGGATAGATCGAAAATAAAATATGAATGGATAAAGTATGTAATAAATAATCCGGTTAAAACTAAAAAACAGTCAGATGGAAGAATTACAAAATAATCAAAGATTAAAAGTGAAGTAAAGTATTTTGCAACAACCTCATAAGCAGGGTGTCTCTTTTCTAGATGCACAACAGGCTTTTCTTGATCCTGATCGTGTTACTGTGGAAGATACCACGCACAGCATTGAAGAAGACCGGTATTACTGTATAGGGCGTGTTGGTGAAGGCATTTTGTCTGTCAGGTTTACATACCGCGGTAACATTATCCGAATCTATGGTGCAGGTTATTGGAGAAAAGGAAGAAAGATTTATGAAAAACAAAATAAAATACACTGAAGAGCCTATGGGTGATCTTAGGATCATTAGAGATTTTATTCCTCGGCCTGATCAGTTGGTTCTGAAAGAAGAGAATGTAAAAGTTACCATATCTTTGAAGAAATCGAGTATTGTATTTTTTAAAGAAGAGGCAAAGAAACAGAGTACTTCTTACCAGAAGATGATAAGGGAGGTAGTTGACTGGTACGCTTCACTCTATAAAAAGGGGGCATAAGTAGATTATTATGACTACTATAGTAATGCCACAATGGGAAGACTCAAACAAGAAGATAGCCAGCCTAAGTACCATATTATAGAGGATGATAGGCCAACAGGACTTAACAGGCCCTGGTATGGTTAATACAAAGAAGAAAATAGCCTTTTACCCTTATTTTTGATAGACTTTACCTTACCTTTTTATAAAAAACAGGGAGAAAAAAATATGTCCCGTAAAAAGACCTTGTCAAGACTTGCAATACTTATAGCTGTTATTATCCCGGCACTGGTATTTTTGGTATTATCAGGATGCAGCAGTCCGGCTGCCATCCAGATGAGCCAGGAACAGATCCCCCGGGCAGCTTTGCCGGAAAAAGCAGCAGAGGCCGGTAATATCCTTCCCGCCAGTCTTCCAGGGGCAGGATCCGGAAGCAGGCCTGTTGCAGTAATGGTGGAAAACAGTTTTGCCGCCAGGCCCCAATCAGGCCTTATACTGGCTGATGTGGTCTATGAGGTAGTGGATGAGTACGGGATAACCAGGTTTGTTGCCATATATTCTTCAAATGAAGCCCCTGTAGTAGGTCCGGTCAGGAGTACCAGACCGTATTATGCCGATATTGCCAGAGCTTTTGATCCCATTTATGCATTCTTTGGAACCTATCCCCAGTGCTATGGATATGTAGAAAGCCTGGGCATGTATGTCCTCAGTGCCATGACAGACCGCTCGGGCCACAGCTCCATCACCGCGCAGGCACCTTACTGGAGGGACTGGAACAGGAGCAGCATACAGGAACATACTGCATGTATGTCTATTTCCAGCCTTAAGCAGAAAGCCCAGCAGCTGGGTTATCCCCTTGAAGGCGGGGGCCTGACTTTTCCCTATAAGGCAGATCCTCCCCTGGAAGCAAGGGGCGGGATAACCAATATACATATCAGCTTTGCCACGCATGCCTATGCCCCCGGTGGTTTTGATGCAAAATATATCTATGACAGGGCAAGCAACAGCTACCTGCGCTATATGGGAGGATATCCCCATACTGATTATAATACAGGCCAGCAGATAACAGCCAAGAATATAGTGGTGATGGTCTCGGATATTGAGGGACCTCTGGACCAGTATGGCCATATGGCAGTAAGGACGGTGGGCAATGGCACAGCATTCATATTCCAGGACGGCCAGGCAATACAGGGAAGCTGGCAAAGAGGCAGCGTCTACGAGCCTTTTATCTATAGGGATGGCAGCGGAAGACAGATAAGCTTCACGGGAGGAGCTACCTGGATAGCAATCGTCCAGGGAGCTGATAAGGTGTCATTCCAGTAGTATATGGATGGGGTTATAATTGGAAAAAAAATCTGCACAGGAAGCAGAGGCCGTCATTAATGTGATCGCCCATGAACGTCTATCAGGAAGAAGAGTAATAACTGCTTTCCTTTAGTCCGGAAAGCTCGTCATGCAGCTGTTCCCATTCCTTTAGCCTGCTGTCAAGTTCTCTTTTAAGGTTTTCAAATCTTATATACAGGGCATTGCTTTCTTTTTTATCTCCCAGTCTTTCCGGGGTATGGAATATATCAGTCAGATCCTTTATCTGTCTTTCCAGGTCTTCTATATCATTCTCGCAGGCAGATATATCCCTGACGGTTTTCCTGAGCCTTTTCTGGAAATCTTTTTTTTCCAGATATGTCCTTCTGCCTGAAGACTCGCTGGGACCCTGATCTGCCTTTCCCGGTCTTCTATCTTTTTCTTCCAGCTGGCGGAGTGAATCCAGCCTCTTTTTTTCAAGGAAATAATCTATTCCGCCCGGGTACCTGGTAATCCTGTGATTACTGAACTCATAAATATTATCGGCCAGGCCCGACAGGAATTGCCTGTCATGCGATACTACGATAAGGGTTCCCGAAAAACCTTTCAGGGCTTTTTTCAGTATATCCTGAGACCTCATATCCAGATGATTTGTAGGCTCATCCAGGACCAGGACATTATGGGGCTCAAGAAGCAGCTTGATAAGCGCCAGCCGGGATCTTTCCCCACCGGATAATACCTTTACCTTTTTATCCATATCATCTTCCCGGAATAAAAAAGCTCCCAGAAGCGACCTTATCCGCGATACAGTCTCACCGGGGGCAGTCCTTTCAATGGTCTGCAGTACCCCCAGGCTTTCATCAAGCAGCTCATCCTGGTTCTGGGCAAAGTAGCCTATGCTGACATTGTGGCCCTTTTTCAACTCTCCCTCATGATCAAGTTCTCCCACCAGTATCCTGGACATGGTGGTCTTTCCCTCGCCATTTTTGCCCACAAATGCTATCCTCTGTCCCCGGCTGATCATAATACTGACATCATCCAGCACCATGTTTACCCCAAAACTTTTACTAATGCCGGATGCGTCAAATACCACTTCGCCGGAACGCGGAGCCGGGGCAAACCGGATGCTTATTGTTGAAGTATCTTCTTCCTCTATCTCTATCTTTTCCATCCTGTCCAGCATCTTGATGCGGGATTGTACCTGGGAAGCTTTGGTGTTTTTATACCTGAAGCGCTCTATGAATCTCTCAGTGGCAGCGATCTGCCTCTGCTGGTTCTTATATGCCGCCAGCTGCTGGGCTTTGAGCTCCTGGCGTTTTATCCTGTAATTTGAATAAGGAGCATTGTAATCATAGACCTTTCCCATTGAGACTTCTATGGTCCTGTCGGTCACCCTGTCCAAAAATACCCTGTCGTGGGATATCACCATCAGCGAACCCCTGTATTCTGCCAGGAAACTTTCCAGCCACTGGATAGACTCAATATCGAGATGATTGGTCGGCTCATCAAGAAGCAGTACATCTGGATATTTAAGCAGTATTTTTGCCAGTTCTACCCTCATGCGCCAGCCTCCGGAGAATTCACCGGTAGGCCGGATGAAGTCTACGGGCCTGAAACCAAGTCCGGCCAGGGTCTTTTCAATACGCTCGTCCATCTTTGCAGATCCAAGCACATCCAGCTGTGAATTGATCCTGGAGGATCTGCTCAGGATCTCTATATGCTCCCGGGAACCATAATCGGTCCTCTCTTCTATTTCCCCTTCGAGTTTTCTTAATTGTCCCTGCAGTTCCAGTATATGGTCGAATGCAGATCTTACCTCATTAAAAAGGGTCCTTTTATCGGAATGCTTCATCTGCTGGGGAAGATAACCGGCAGTAAGGTCCGGCGGTCTTTCTATCCTTCCCTTGTCAGGGTTCTGCAGCCCCATGATCAGCCTTAAGAGAGTGGTCTTTCCTGCACCATTATTTCCTACCAGCCCTATACGGTCCCTCTTATTTATCTGGAAAGATATATCCTTAAATATTAGCCTGGAACCAAAACCCAGGGATATATTATTTAATGCTATCATCAATATCCATTATTTATGACATAAACTATAGAATCCTATATAACTAAGCCGCCAATGTCAATTTATGCTGCCGGTGATCCTGACCAAAAACACTATCAAATGCTGCACGGCTTGAAATATTATCATATGTCTGTTAGGGTAAAAATAGCTTTTAAACAAATAGACAACTTTTTTAGTTGTCTATTTTTATGCATATTGGCATATTGATGAATATTTGGAGTTGATAAAAATTGAGCGGTATAGCAGGTATTATAGGAAAAACAGGTAAAGACAGCAAAAAAGAAATAAATATGATGCTGGACAGGATATCCCACAGGGGCGCAAACAGGGAATTACTGGACATGCCGGAAGGTATGGCCGGGATAAACACCAATTTTGATTTCCAGTCCAGGGCAAATGGACATACTATCCTTATGGATGGAAGGATATATAACCTGGACGACCTGCTGAAGAAAAAAAATATCAGTGCAGGCGCTGGAAATCCCTCAGATACGGAAAAGATAAGCATTCTTATAAAAGAGGAAGGCAGGGATATCTTTAAGGACCTCAAAGGCTCTTTTGCCCTGGCAGTATCCGATGAGGACGGCAATACATACCTGGCCCGGGATATGCTGGGCAGGAAGCCGCTTTATTATTCAAACAGGGACGGGCAGCTCATATTCGCTTCAGAAGTAAAATCAATATTGGGACCCGCCAGCAATATAATGGAATTCCCGCCGGGATCTTATATGGAAAACCAGTCCGGGCCAAATGTCATCAAGATAGTGGATACTGATAATTACCCTATAATAGATGATGAGGACCTGGAAACCCTGGAGAAAAGACTGGCAGGGCATCTCCTGGAATCAATGGATGCCAGGATATCGAACAGGAAACTTGACCTGGGAGTATGGCTGAGCGGAGGTCTTGATTCTTCCGTAGTTACAGCCCTTTTAAAGGAATTCTCCGAGAATATATATACATACTCGGTAGGCTATGAAGGTTCGCCGGACATGGTTGCCGCAAAAAGGGTAGCAGAATACCTGGGCACCGCCCATACCGAATATGAGCTGGATGTAGATGAATTATTTGAGAGTATTCCCAGTACTATATATCACCTGGAGTCTTTTGATGCTCCCCTGGTAAGGAGTGCCCTGGGTAATATGATAGTATCCAGGATCTCAGCTGCTTCAGATATGGTCTTTTCAGGAGAAGGAGGAGATGAGCTTTTTGCAGGGTATAATTATTTCCTGGATATTGATTCACCGGACGTGATCCAGGAGGAACTGGTAAATGCCATAAATGCACTACATAATACTGCTCTTCAAAGAGTGGACAGGACAGCCAATGCATTTAGCGTAAATATCAAATTACCGCTTCTGGATGAAAATCTCCTTAATTATGTCCTGAGGATCCCTACCGCCGACAAGGTCAGGAAAGATAAAAATATGGGTAAATATATATTAAGAAAGATCGCTGCCAGGTATCTTCCTGATGATATTGCATGGAGGGATAAAGATAAATTCTGGGAAGGCTCAGGCATAGATGATACCCTGGAGAAAAAAATAGGCAATATAATATCCGATAAGGAATTTTCAGAAAGTTCATCTCCCGGGGGTAATGTTTTAAGGAACAAGGAAGAAGTTTACTACTACAGGGTTTTCAGGGACCATTTCCCTGATGTGGATATCAATAATTTCCTGTCCTTTACTCAGGATTTCGGCTGATTGAAATAACATTTTTAAGAGTTTGATAATACTGGGAAGGGCCGCTATTGCCCGGATCTTACTTCGCACATGAAGTCTTTTATCTTTTCCTTTATGCTGTCCCTTACCATCCTGGTCTTTAACAGTTTTTCATCATAGGCACCTTCAAATAAAGCCGGGTCTTCTATATCCCAGTGATATCTTACGGGCACCCCCGGGAATATGGGGCATTTCTGGGCTTTTGACTCATCACATACGGTTATAATATAACCATAAAACCTTTTTTCACTGAAAAAAGTGTAGACACTGTCGATCTTATTGCCGGATATATCAATACCGTCTTCCTTCATGACTTCAACAGCCAGCGGGTTCAGACTGCCTGGTTCGAATCCGGCACTTTCAGCCTCGAATAATCCTTTTCCTAATTCATTCAGGTAAGCCTCTGCAATCTGGCTGCGCGCAGAATTATGCACGCATAAAAATAGTACCCTTATCTTATTCATATCATTTCCATCTGCCAAATAATATTCCTATAATTCTAGGCCTATTTTGGCTGTAAGTCAGCATTAAAAAAAATATTTAATAAAAATTTAACTTCCTGTTTGATAAAAAAAGCCGGGAAGATTTTAATGTATGGTCAAATACTGATAAAATAATCTGAATTATTTTATAAACAGGAGCGGCATTGTGCATAAGAAAGCTGTATTTCTGGACAGGGACGGCACCATCAATGAGGATGTGGGATATCTTTATAAAAAAGAAGACCTCGCCTTTATACCCGGCGCCATAGATGCCATGAACATGCTGCAGGAAGATTTCCTGCTATTTATAATCACAAACCAGCAGGGCATAAGCCAGGGCGTATTCTCGGAAGAAGACTTCCTGTGTTTTAATGAAGAATTCCTGGAGATACTTAAAAAAAACGGCATAAAGATAACAGAAGTCTTTTATTGTCCCCACACCAGGGAAGAAGACTGCATATGCAGGAAACCGAAGACTTTTTTTATGGAAAAAGCGGCGGAAAAATACTGCCTGGATATAAAGAATTCATATATGATCGGGGACCATTCAAGCGATATCGAGACAGGGATAGATCTGGACATAAAGACCATATACCTTCTCAGCGGGCATGGAAGGAAACATATTGGTCAGCTGGGGGCCAGCCCCGATCATATTGCAGAGGATCTTTACCGGGCTGCTTTATGGATCAATAAACAGGATCGGGTCATTCAAGCTGGATGATGTTTACAGGAATAGTGATTTAAAATAATTATTTACATGGTGTCCCTGACTTACAAATTTTCGAACTGTTTACTTAAGGAATTAGAGTCTATTTCAAAATTATTATATAATAAGAATAATAATTCATATTATTAAAGAATATTTTTATTAATGGAAGAATCTGATAATTTTCAACTCAAAATACAATTCGGTAAATCAACCTCTCAAAATTATAATAAGGCTTTAAACAAAGCAAAGAAGTTTTTGAATTACTTACCAATTATAGACACTAATAACTAAGGGGTGGTGTATTAAATATGCTATCTTTAAATAGACCTAAGACACATAACCAGTATTACAATAATAAAAACTAAAAGGCCACCAAAGAAAACTATTTTTGTAATACTCCAACCTATGGTTGTTAATGCTTTCGCAACTTCTGCAATCTTATCTTCTTTCTTATTATTATTTTTATCTTCTTTTTGTTTATTCATAATTCTTAATAAATCTTATCTTTTAAATTCTTTTTCAAGCCCCTCTATTGATGTTCCCCAAACTTTAACGGTTTCATCGTGTATCTCAATATGGATAGTGTCTCTATCGGATTCAGGTGTCATTTCATCGGTAGCGATTATTTCTACCATAATTTCATTTCCTTCTCGGCCATCTGGATAAATATAAATTTCATTAACTTCTTCAGTTGAAAATGGTTCTGTTGGTATAAAAACATCTCCGCCAAACCCCATTGCTTCTTCATCTGGATACCAGGACCCAGTACCCTTAATCCATATTTCAAGATCTGGTTTATTTATTTCTGTATCATTATATACGGCTACCCTTAAACTAACTTCAACTATTTCCGCTTCTGCTACAGATTCGGTCTCTTCTTCAATAACTTCCTCTGGCTCCGCTTCTGCTGTGCAGGAAATACTGAAACTAAGCACCAGCACAAATCCTGTAAGAATAGCCAGTAGCTTTTGTAACTTTTTCATTGTACTACTCCGTTCTTTTTTGTATAAATTTTTGCCACCAGGATAATTTTATAAAGTCCCGGA
>CAYPXQ010000057.1:0-4396 GCA_964414685.1 uncultured Actinomycetota bacterium | reverse complement strand
TGAAAAGTTTCCCAGATGCGCATGAGCATCAAGACACCTTAAGTCTGCATAAATCTCATCCATTAAGATATCCTCGCCCATACCTATTTCACCAATATCTTTATAATATATTGCATCAAGTATGGGCCCATCAGCATCAAGGTCAGTGTCACCCGGAACTATCTGCTCCATTTCATAGCTGGGTCTTCTGCCTGTATTTATAATAGCCTTATAATACTCATCTTCTTCCTCTACTATTTCATCATTCTCGTCCCGCTCTTCTTCAAATGCCTCCCTGGGATCCCAATAGTCAAACTGTTCAAGCTTAAGGGGAGTGAGGTCAAGAGCAGGTATATCTATCCGGTGACCCATAAGATTCCCTGATATATATTTATTACCGCCAAATTCCCATTGTCTTTTTACATCAATAGTAGCAATTTCTCCGGGTACAATTTTAAAGAGTTGATATGAGGACATTCTTAGTATTATCTTTTCTCCTGTTCCCAGAATCCTGCAGTTGGCTGCACCGTCTCTTACAGAAAGAACCTTTAACTCTATTTGATTATTTATTATTCTATTCATGAGGTTATTTATTTTTTTCCAGAGCCATTATAACAGAATCAATTCGGTTTCTAACTTTCCTGTAATCAATTTTTTTCCAGGCTTTAAGTATTGGTATATATTTAGGATCTCTGCTATCCCGAATCTTATCCAAAAGAAGAATTATCATTTCCCTTGACCTGTCTTTTAGGTAAAGCATATTAAAGCAATCTATTCCAGAGTCGATAAGATTATCAAATCCAGAAAGAAGCTCATCTGTATAGATATCTTTCTCTATTTCCCATCCCTTTGGACTATATACAAGAACAGGAAGCTTGCCGCTGAATTCTATTATCAGGTATCTATTTTTTATCAGCAAGTCTATTTTTGAGGTAATATCATATATAGTCAAATTGCTGTAATATCCATATACGGGGCTTTTATCAAGGCCTAATGCCAGGAGTTTTTTATCCCTGGATCCTTTAAGTATTTTTGCCAGGATATTCCTGCCTCCATCCCCTATGAGGTCATCTGCTCCCCTTAATATTATCTTGATCTCTTCTGTTGTTAGCGGACCGGAATCCTGGGGATGAAGATAAATTGGAACTTTCTTTATTTTTCTACTCATTCTATTTAAGAAGACTAAATATCTAATCTTTTTCTGAGTTTAACTGCAATTCGATATATAGATCATATTTGTTTTATGAGGTTATCATAATCATTGTGAGAGCCAATCCAGAACCATAAGATTACATTATTCTGTTTTATGCCCAAAGCACGATAATCTATGGATATGCGTATAGATAAAATTGGTCGTGTGGGATGTATCTGTTTAAAACGGAGACTTGGGTGATATGGATTCTTTTTAAATTGCCTATATGAATTCTTTGCTTCCTTTTTTATATGCTCTGGCAATCTTTTATAACTTTTCCAAAAACGGCTACTGGTTTTAGATATCATAATTTGTCTATATCCAATGTTTCCGTCTTATCTTCTCTATACTCTTCCAGAGCCTCATCAGCCAATCTGTCCAGTACATCTTTGGAACCTGTAAAGACTTTCTCCCATCTATCTTCTGATTTAAGTTCTTCAATAACCCATTTTGCCAGAGCGTTCTGCTCTATTTCTGGGAGCTTTGATGCTTCTTTAAATGCTCTTTCTAAAAGTTTTGTCATAGTCTTTCCTTTCCTGTATCACTCATTACATATTTTAGCAAATATGGATTTAATTTATAAGAATTTCCTTTTGGATCCCAAACCTATTATCCCCTACCTGTCGACATAATTGGATATTATCGGATGTAAAAATGGTTGTATGCTACAATACCAGATCAGAAAATACGGAAAATAGAAGAAAAATAAAGAAAATCCTATATTGATACCTATTTCACTGCAGGCTTATATAATACCTCCCATTAAAATACCTAACACACGTGGTCACTGTGTATATAGTCGTCTATAATATATTCATCAAACCCTACCGGTTCCTCTGCTACTTTTAGAGGAGCCCTCTTTTTATCAAATTCATAAATGCCCAGGTGATCAAGTATCTTTTTTACAACCTTATAATCCTCGATAAAAGCGATTATTTTCATCATTTTTCCACAGCGGGGGCAAGTTAACGGGTTCACTTCATATATCTTCTGTATTAGCCTGGCCCAGGACCTATTAAGTCCTGTTGGACTATCATCCTCTATAATATGGTACTCAGGCTGGCTGTCTTCTTTCTTTAACCTTTCCCGGGCAGCATTGCTATAGTGGCCTAGATACCTAATTGTCTGGGCTCCTCTGTCCGGTATATGGGAGACAAGGGCTGCCATCCACTCTATGGGGTCAAACTCGGCTGCCTTTCTGTCGTATTTGGAATCATATATGACCAGCGGCCTCTGAGGGTAATATTCCATACGTTCCTTAAGAAAATGATGCCCTTATGATATACCTTGCCAGATTCTTAAGTTGATCTTTTATCTTTTGGATTTATCCTCTTTCCAGAGTAGGTGCTGAATCCGGTATGACGCCAGGAACTAATCAATTCTATAACTCTCTCCGTGATGAGATCCTTTTTTAGAAGCAGTTTAAATATCCTGTGAATAAAAAGCTTCTCTATTGAATCTGTATCGATAGCGAATATTGGGGTATGCTGGCTCCCCGATCAGGACTCGAACTTTGCCAGGAATTCTTCCAGCTTCTTCCTGTTTTCCGGCATAAGCTCACACATGGGCAAGCGGAATACTTCCCTTACATACCCCTTTATGGCCAGAGCTGTCTTTATGGGTATGGGGTTCTGCTCTATATTCATGATGCGGAACATGGGCTGCAGCCTGTAGTTAAGCTCCCTCATCTTTCCGAGATCTCCATCCAGTCCTGCATGTACAAAATCCTTTATAAGCCCGGGGAATAGATTGCTGGATACACTTATAAGGCCCATTCCCCCTGCAGCAGTAAGGGGCAGGGTTATGGCATCATCCCCTGAAAGCACCGAGAAGTCTTCCGGGGCTCTCTCTATTACCTGCATCATCTGCATTATACTCCCGGAGGCTTCCTTTACCCCAACAATATTGGGGTGCTGTGCCAGCCTTATCATAGTATCAGTCTCGATATTCTTTCCCGTCCTGGGAGGTATATTATATACTATGTGGGGCAGTTCCACATTATCGGCGATCTTTATGAAATGCCTGTAGAAACCTTCCTGAGTGGGTTTATTGTAGTAGGGCGCCACCTGCAGTGTCCCGTCTGCGCCTGCATCCAGGGCAGCTCTGGCAAGACTTATAGCTTCTTCTGTATTATTGGAGCCTGCTCCTGCTATTACCAGGACTCTTTTATTTACGGTCCTGCAGGTCCTCTCTATTACTTCTATATGTTCTTTGGTGGATAGTGTGGGACTTTCACCGGTTGTACCAACCGGTACGATACCGTCTATACCATTTTCTATCTGGAATTCTATCAATCTGTCCAGGATCTCCAGGTCCAGTCTACCGTCATCTGTAAATGGTGTAACGATAGCTGTGTAGATTCCTTTAAACATATAACACCCTTCGTTTTTGTTTTATATTATCAGTTTTACAGGCAACAAAAAAGTATTTTAGTTGGAAAGCATATTGACCAGCTGGCAGAGGCTGGCATCTATCTCTTTTTTATTTTCAAATATATCCTCAAACTTATGGGTTATTATCTTCATGGCCCTTATGCCCACCATGCAGTCGCTTTCCCCCTCTATGAGGAGCTCTACTGCTTTCCTGCCAAATTCAGCAGCCAGTATCCTGTCCATTGCCGAAGGGGATCCTCCCCTCTGTATGTGGCCCAGTACCGATATCCTTACTTCCCTGCCCACCAGAAGCTTTATGGAAGATGCTACTTCGCTGGCCTTTGCTGCTCCTTCGGCGACTATCACCAGGGTATGCCTTTTATCCTTCCTGTTTTCCTTTATTTCGCCGGCTATTCCCACGATATCTACTTTTCTTTCAGGTATGAGGACAAAATCAGCCCCGCAGGCGATGGCAGTATTTATGGCTATAAGTCCGGAAGCCCTTCCCATTACCTCTATTACAAAAATCCGGTCATGTGAATAGGCGGTATCCCTTATCTTGGAGATAAGGTCTATGATGACATTCAGGGCAGTGTCAAAACCTATGCTGTAATCAGTACCCGGGATATCATTATCTATGGTACCCGGTATGCCCACTACCTGAATCCCCTGTTTATGGAGTTCGTGAGCTCCCCTGAAGGAACCGTCACCCCCTATGACTATCAGGCCGTCTATGTCATTCCGTTTAAGGTTCTCTATTACTTCTTTCTGTCCTGCCCTGCACCTGAACCTCTCGGAACGGGCTGAATAGAGGAAGGTCCCTCCCCGGTCGATTATGCCGCTTACCGACGAA
>CAYPXQ010000056.1:0-6187 GCA_964414685.1 uncultured Actinomycetota bacterium | reverse complement strand
CGCATGGGAGCCAGACAGCTACTAAATTATCTAAGGAAGGTGACATTTTCGCTGAACAAACTAATATGTTTTAGGTGACATTTTCGCTGAACGTTGACATAACCCATCAAATAGCTCATCTCATGCTTGATTACATTTCCCGGTTAGGTTTAAATAGGGAATTGAATTATGTCAGAGAAAGTAGATATAACTATCATAGGTGCAGGTGTAGTAGGCTGCGCCCTGGCCTATACCCTGTCGCGGGACAATAAAAGACCTGCAGACATTGCCGTAATAGAGCGCAATCTCCAGGTAAATGGCGAAAACCAGTCTTCCAGGAATTCCGGGGTTATCCATGCCGGGGTATACTATCCCCGGTCCGTGGGGCCGCTTAAGGCCAGGCTGTGTGTCGAGGGAAACCGGATGCTGTATGATTTCTGTGCCAGCCATGAAGTGCCCCATAAAAAATGCGGCAAGCTGATAGTGGCGACAGATGAGCTGGAAGAAGAATACCTGGAAGATGTGTACAATATTGCAGAAGATAATAAAGTTCCGGGTATAAAGATGGTAGACAGGAAGAAAATAAAGTCCCTGGAACCCAATGTGGAAGGCATATCGGCCCTGTATGTCCCAACTTCAGGCATAATCGAGTCGACAGCCCTGGTAAACAGGCTGCATGCTTTGGCTGAAGAAAATGATGTGATGTTTGTAACCGGTAATGAGCTGACCGAAGTCAGGCCGGTAAAGGATATATTTGAGGTGACAATAACATCCCCGTCAGGGTCAGAGACTTTTCGGACCGGGATGCTTATAAACTCTGCCGGGCTCTTCTCAGATGATATAGCCAGGATGGTAAACCCGTCCACAGGCTACAGGATGGACCCGGTAAAGGGCGAATCAGCAAAATTCTACTCCAATTCCAGACGGGGACTGGAGATGAACGGGCTCAATGTATATCCGGTCCCATTCGGATATCTGCCGGACGGCAGCAAACTCAGGGTAGGCTTAAGGGAATTTAGAAAAAAGTTTGAGAAAGGCCAGGTCAACAGGTCGGTCGGGGTACACCTGACACCCGCCTTCGATTATGAAGGAGGCAGACCGGCAGCAGGGGATACCATAACCATGGGACCAGCCTATTCAAAACCGGCTGACAGGGAAGATTATTCCCATACCCGCGATACCGGCTATTATTACTCTATGGTAAAACCATTTTTCCCCAATATAGAAAGAGATGACATATCACTAAACCAGACCGGCATTAGGGCAAAACTTTCAGGCTATTATGATTTCGTGATAGAAAGGGACCCTGTCTATGCCAATATGATAAACCTTATAGGCATAGATTCTCCCGGCCTGACCTCATGCCTTGCCATAGCCGGATATGTGGAAAAATTAATCCATTAAAAATTAACATATTTATGTTAATATATTGCGTGTTATTTTATTAAAGATCTTTCAAAGAGGTATTAATGGCAGAACAAGAGAAATGCGTGGAATGCGGCAAGGTCATAAAAGATGAATCTCATGCGCCTTACTGCAAGGCATGCGATGAAAAACTTGATAAGCAGTTTGACACCATAGAAGACAATATCTTTATTTTCAAGGAATTGCTTGATTCCGAGATCGAGATACTCAAAAAATTTGAGACTGAGGACATCGAGGAACTGTTCGGAAGGGTTTATAAGAAGTTCAAGGATGAAGGAAAACTGGACAACCAGAGCCTTTTGATACTAAACAGATTGAAGGAAGCATTCAAGATAGACGAGACCAAACTGGGACTCACAAGCCTACCCGTGGTCAAGGAGACCAAAGAGGAGAAACTGTTAAGGAATAACCAGTGCCCCGGATGTGAAAAAGGTATTCAGAAGGATTTTAACCTGTGTCCTTATTGCGGGTATAAGCTTAAAAAAGATAAATAATCTTTTTCTAATACTTTATTTGTAAATAATTAAAGTTTTAAGTATAATCTTTCGTGTTATCAACCAAATATAAATATTAGTTATTAATATTTACCTATTCTAAAATACTAGAATTCTATGGGATCTCAAAGAAAATATATACTGAACGGCAATCCACGTTTGCTGCTGTTTAAATTTTCCATCCCTTCTATAATAGGCCTGCTGATCAGTTCCATGTATAACCTTATAGATACTATTTTTGTAGGCAATGGTGTCGGCTCCATAGCCATAGCAGCCCTTACTATCGTTTTTCCCATACAGATAATAATGCTTGCCATAGGATTGATGGTGGGAGTGGGGACTGCTTCCATTATATCCAGGGCCCTGGGAAGAAACGAGAAAGCACTTGCTGCCAGGGCAACCGGGAATGCCATTATATTGAATTTGTTCATAAATTTGATACTAATGGCAGGCTCATACCTTTTTATTGATGATCTTTTAAGGTTTTTCGGGGCCTCTGCCAATGTACTTCCGTATGCCAGGGAATATCTTTCAGTGATCCTATTTGGTTTTGTATTCTTTTCATTCTCGCTGGCGGCAAACCATATTATAAGGGCTGAGGGCAGGCCCAGGGCGGCCATATATCCCATGGTAGTGGGGGCCGTGCTGAATATAATACTGGATCCTATATTTATATTTGTCCTGGATATGGGGGTAAGGGGGGCTGCAATCGCCACCATAATAAGCCAGACAGCCACAGTTTTGCATATAATGCTTTATTTTTACCTGGGAAAGAGCATATTGAGACCAAACAGGAAGGTTTTCAGGCCGGACCCCGGGATGATGCGCCATATACTTACCATAGGTTTTCCCTCGTTCCTTACCGCTATAATAGACAGCGTTATATTCCTGGTCTTTAACCGGGCAATACTTTATTACGGCAATGACACCTATATTGCCATCGCCGGGATAACCATCAGGATACTTGATATCGTGACCAAGCCTATAGTGGGGATATCCTATGGTTTCTCTACTATTGCCGGTTTTAATTACGGGGCAGGGCTATTTAAGAGGGTAAGGATAATACTCAGGGAAGCAGTGCTGTGGACAAGCATCATAGCCTTTTCCGGTTTTATTGCCGCCATGATCTTCCCCCGCTGGCTTTTCAGGATATTTACAGACAATACACAGGTAATAAATAATGGTATAGTCCCCATGAGGATAATAGTGATGCTTCTTCCAATGCTGGGATTCCTGGTGGTGGGAGGCATGCTTTTCCAGGCAATAGGCAAACCCCTGCCGGCACTTATAATAAATGTATCCAGACAGATAATATTTTTGCTTCCGGCAATATTTATCCTGCCCCTGTATTTGGGTCTTAACGGTGTATTCCTGTCGTGGCCGGTCTCTGATTTTCTCTCATTTATAGTGACCCTTATACTTGTATTCAGAGAGCTTAAATATATAAGCAGGACTTCAGATATAAGGGAAGAAAAAACCCTCATCTGATACATATCCTATCTCCTTGACTTTAAAAAATTAAAAGACTAATATCTTTTTTTGTTGCCGATTTTCTTCATAAAAAGGCAGGGCCGGATAATGGAAAAACAGAAAAAACAGATACTGAACGAGGACCTCAGAAAACTCCTTTTCAAGTTTTCCCTGCCTGCAGTCACTGGTATGCTGGTGTCAGCCCTGTATAACTTTGCCGATACTATTTTTGTGGGGAACGGGGTAGGCCCGGATGCCATAGCCGGACTTACGATTGTCCTGCCCATACTAATATTCATAATAGCCGTCGCCCTGCTAACCGGTATCGGGGCCTCATCCATAATATCCCGGTCCCTGGGAAGAGGCGATGAGAAGCGTGCGCTTATTGCCGCCGGCAACAGCTTCATACTTAATATTGTCTTTAATATAATACTGATAGCCTGTTTCTACTTCTTTATGGAAGACATACTTGTATTCCTGGGCGCTTCCGACAATATCCTGCCCTATGCCGAAGAGTATCTTTCCATAATGCTTTTCGGCTTCATATTCTTCTCCCTTTCCATAAACAGCAATAATCTTATAAGGGCTGAGGGCAAGCCCAGGGCGTCTATGTATGTGATGCTTGTAGGGGCTGTGCTTAATATAATACTGGACCCTATCTTTATCTTTGTGCTGGACATGGGTGTAAGGGGTGCAGCTATTGCCACAGTCATAAGCCAGGCTGTCAGCATGATATTCATAATATTTTATTTCAAATACGGTGGGAGCGTATATCGCTTTAACCGCAAGGTCTTACGTCCTGACTTCGGTATAATAAGGGAGATCCTGGTCATCGGATTCCCCTCTTTTTTACTGGAAATAATAGGAAGCGTGCTTTTTATGGTATTTATCAAGGTAGTCAGGGTATACGGCGGAGACCAGTATATAACCATAACCGGGATAGGCATAAGGATCATCGATTTGATATTTATGCCTATTATAGGCATCAGCCACGGTTTCTCGTCCATTGTGGGATTCAATTACGGGGCAGAGAACTACCGCAGGGTAAAGGCTGTGCTCAGGGAAGGCCTCATATGGACTTCTGCCATAGCTTTTGCCGGATTCATATTCATGGTGGCATTCCCCCAGGTGCTTATAGGCATATTTACCGATGATCCTGAGATCATAAAAAACGGCATTACTCCATTGCGGCTTATAGCCCTGCTGGCACCTCTCTGGGGTTTTCCCATACTGGGCGGGGCATTTTTCCAGGCTATCGGAAGGGCAAGACCTGCCCTCATACTGAACCTGGCGCGTCAGCTGATACTGTTTATACCCGCGGTTATAATAATGCCCATGTTCTTTGACCTCCTGGGAGTATGGATATCCTGGCCCCTGACAGATTTTCTTACAGTCATACTGGTAATAATATTCCTGGCAAGGGAATTAAGGATAATAAACAGGAAGATCAGTACCAGGGAAAATAGCGCCTTATCAGCCTAATATATTTCTTAGAAGGTCGTCGAAGGTCTCTCTTTTTCTTATCAGCCTTGCACTGCCGTTGTCTACCAGGACCTCTGCCGGCCTGGGCCTGGAGTTATAGTTTGAGGACATGGAAAATCCATAAGAACCGGCATTGGTTATTGCCAGTATATCCCCGATCCTTATCCGGGGCATAATTCTGGGCCGGGGGCCGCCGGAGTCAATAGTAAAAAGATCTCCCGATTCGCAAATATTTCCGGCAATAAGCACTTCTTCCAGGTCTCCATCTGGATTTGAACAGTTTAATATATGATGGTAGCTTCCGTAAAGAATGGGCCTTATAAGGTGGTTAAATCCGCTGTCTGTCCCTACAAAACGGTATGAGGGGGTCTCCTTCTTATTGGTAGCCGTGATAAGGAGATAGCCTGCCTCTGCAGTAAGGTATTTTCCCGGCTCAAAATTGAATTCAAGACGGCGCCCGTAGCCCTCTGAAAAATCTTTCATAAAACCTGAAGCCTTGATCCCGAAAGCCTTAAGGTCAAAAGGCTCTTCTCCGGGATGATAAGGTACTCCGATACCGCCGCCAAAATCCACAAAATCAAGACTACTGATGGCTCCCGTGCTCTTGAGAACCATATCCATAGCTTCTATAAACTGGTCTGCTTTTAAGATCCCTGAGCCTATATGTGCATGTAAACCCCTGATATCCAGCCCAAGACTTCCGGCAAGGGCGACAGCCTCATCCATTTGATTGAAATATATACCAAACTTTGATCCCGGCCCTCCGGTTATACAGTGGTCATGATGCCCGAAACCGATATCCGGATTTACCCTGACGCATATGTCTTTTCTCCCGTCAAGGCTGGCATAATGTTTCATTACCTCCAGCGAACCGATGGTAACCATCACATTCCTGTCAATGGCATACCTCAATTCTTCCAGGGTTGGGTTACTGGGGGTATAAAGCAGGTCCTCAGGGCTAAAGCCTGCCTTAAGGGAAATATATATTTCTCCGGGAGAGACAGTATCTACCCGGCTGCCCAGCTCCCTGAAGATCTTCATCACATTTATATTTGTATTTGACTTGCATGCATAGTAAATATTCACACTGGGATAATCAAAGGCGGCCTTAAGCGAGTTGAACCTTTCCCGGAAAGTATGGGCATTATATACATAAAGGGGGCTCCCGAATTCACTTACCAGGTCCTCACAGAAACCCCCCGCCATATTAAAACTCTTGATCGATTCATTTACCATAATGTCTCCAATGAACACATAGAATAATGCAAAATATTGAAGAACTTATTTATAGCAATAAAAACAAATATTTTCCAGACATTTATTCTCTAATATTTTTA
>CAYPXQ010000055.1:0-2882 GCA_964414685.1 uncultured Actinomycetota bacterium | reverse complement strand
ACTGCAGGAATTAAGCATGGTAAGAAGAGCTGAAATCCCTCCCAGGTTAGCCCCGTATCCCACACTGGTGGGAACCCCTATGACAGGACAGTCTACCATGGCGCTCACCACACCGGGAAGGGCGCCCTCCATACCGGCTACAGCTATGATGACATTGGAATTTTTCAGCTTCTCCTTATTGCTCATGAGCCGGTGTATGCCTGCTACCCCGATATCATATATCTTGTCTACCCTGTTCTTCATAAGGTAGGCGGTAATTGCTGCCTCATCTGCAATATCCATATCAGAAGTGCCTCCGCATATTACCGTAATACCATCTGCCAGGTCTTTTTCGGGTATATCCAGTGGGGTGTAGATTATGCCTGATTCGAACCTGAGCTCCCTGTCTGTGATATGCCTTTTAAGCAGGTCATACACTTCTTTGTCTGTCCTGGTGACCATAAGGATATGGGAGTATTTAAGGATGCTTTTCGATATTTCCAGTATCTGCTCCGGAGTCTTATTGGTCCCGTATACAACTTCGGGAAAATCTCTGCGGAGCAGACGGTGATGGTCGACCTTGGCATAACCGATATCTTCGAAGTAGAAGTCTTTTATATTTTCCAGGAAGATTTTCTCTGATATATCGCCCCTCTTATAGCTTTTCATAAGACCTTCTATGATATTGCTGATATGCTGGTTCATGGCCCCTTCCCGATAATTATGCATGCATGATATTTGTATTTTAAGCTTTATTATATCCTAAAAATGAAATAATTTCGCAGGACTATTGGGTCAGGGAAAATAATAGAATAAAGCATAACAGGTAATCGGGGCGGGTTATTTTTTTAATTATTCGCCAGCAACCAGCTTAAAGGACATTATCTTCTGGGAATTTCTAATTGGTTCGGGTCCCCTATGGGCTACCATACCATGCTGGTGCGAGAACTTTTAAGCTCAAGGTAAAAATCAAATATTAGCGTATAAAAAAAGGGGTATACCTGCTCCGGTAAACGTCAGTAACGTCAGATTCGTCAGTAACGTCAGTGGATTTGTCATATTTTTATTATCAGTGGTATGTTTTTAATAACATCTAAGTTTCTGCTATTAATTGATTTTTCCAGTTATTCCGTTATAAATACCTGCATATAATGAACACAAAAAAATATGGGTATACTGACTCCGGCAAAGTCCAGTAAGTCCAGCAAGACCAGTAAGTCCGGGAAATATTTACTATTTTACAAACTTTTTTATGTTTTTAGCTAACATGCAAATTATCAATTCCTACTATAGGTTTATGGTTGCGGTCCACAATCCTTAAGATATTAACTCAACCATTTACAAATTTTTTTTCCATTCAAATATTAGAATGGTATTCTAGGTGCCAATCGAAATATTTTTTCGATTTCTCATTGTAGTATCTACATTCATTATTGGAGATTTCCTCTAAATACTTTTTCATATAAGGAGTGGTATGCATTTTTTCATTTTCATTTATTCTGCCGTTAAATACTATAATATATCCATTTTCATATAGATCATCGCAACCAAATTTACACATGGGCATAACAATGTGTTTATCTTTCTTTTCTTCATCTGTACATGTCTTCCTTTTTTTTATATGTGCTGCCACTAAAAATTCTACTGGATATTCTCTATCACAAATACCACATTTTCCATATTGTCTATTTTTAAAGAGATATTTCCTTAAATATGATTGTTCTACCCTGTTTGTGGATCTACCTTCTCTATCTAATGGTTTATCAAAATCAGGTTCTTTAATAGCTCCCCTATATGCCAACATAGATGTCGCCTCTAGTTAATAGAAAGAAGGAGGAAGACATTGCCTTATTCAAGATCAGTAAAGGTGGGAGTATTAAAGAAGGTACTGCCACCAGAGGGAAGGAACATTGCAAGCGTAAGCAAAGAGACAGGCATATCAGAGCAGACAATCAGAAACTGGATAAATGAAGAAGCTTCTGGTAGTTTAGATGAGAAGGCAGGTGAAAAGAGCCCCCGCAACTTAAGCGCCAGTGAGAAATATCAGCTTCTTATGGAATCAAAGAAGATACCCAGGGAAGAGCTTGGAGAGTTCTTGAGGGGAAGGGGCCTTCACAGCCAGCATCTGACACTATGGGACCAGGAGTTTACAGAGATGGTAAAGGACAATGGAAAGAAGGAAAAGAAGAAGGTACAGGATCTTAAGAAGAAAGTAAGGGAACTTGAAAAGGAGCTAAACAGGAAAGATAAGGCGCTTGCAGAAACTGCAGCCCTTCTTGTTTTAAAAAAAAAGTTGGATCTTCTTATTGGGGACCAAAAGGACGACTAATAATAAGAGAGCATAAGGCAGAAGTCGTTGCCTTAATAGATGAAGCTCATGACAGCGGAGCAAGGTACATAAAGGCATGCGAAGTAGTTGGAATATCATTAAGGACCCTTCAGAGATGGAAAAGATGCGGCATGGAAGACAGAAGAAAAGGATCACATAAAAAGACAGTAAGAAAGATAGCCCCTCAAAAGATAGAGGAGCTTATAGAAACAGTAAATTCAGCCAAATACTCAGATATGAGCCCCTATGAAGTGGTCCCTACACTTTTAGATGAAGGACGCTATATCTGCTCTGTACGGACGATGTACAGGCTTCTGAAGGCAAAGGACCTTATCCATCAAAGAGACGGCTCAAAGATAAGGCAGAAAAGGACAGGGCCTCCCCAGAGGATAGCAACCGGCCCCAATATGGTATGGTGCTGGGACATTACATGGCTTGCATCAGCTGTAAAGGGGATGTTTTTTTATGCCTATGTCATAATCGATATCTTTGACAGGTCTATTGTAGGCTGGGCAGTCCATGAGGAAGAAAATGGTGTACATAGCCGCAATCTATTTGAAAGGCTCTCAAGGGG
>CAYPXQ010000054.1:0-1734 GCA_964414685.1 uncultured Actinomycetota bacterium | reverse complement strand
GCTGTCCATCACCATATGGTGCATTGCTTCGCTTTTTGAGGCAGTTTTTACAGATCTTGGCATTAAGATAATCTTTACCAAAATAAGTTATGCCGGGGTGGTGACTTCACCGGTATTGTTCCTCTTCTTTGTCTCAAGGTACACAAATACAGATAACTGGATAACCGTCAGGACCAGGATATTTTTATTTGTTATCCCGTCAGCCACATTCCTAATGGCAGCTACTAATGAGTCTCACATGCTGGTATGGCCTGACATATATCTCAGGCAGAACAGGTTCGCAGGTATATTTGCCTTCTATGAGCATGGATTATGGTACTGGGTAAATATCGTATATAGCTACATATTCCTGGCAGCGGGAATAGTCATACTTATTTCTTCCCTTATAAGATACAAGAAATTCTATTCCCTTCAGGCCCGGGTCCTTATCATAGCTTCCATCGCCCCCTTTCTGGGAAATATCATCTATTCTTTCCGGCAGACAGGTCTTGAAGGTATAGACATAACACCTATCTGCTTTTCCCTTACCGGGCTTTTTCTGACCCTGGCCATATTCAGGTACCGTCTTTTTGATATAACACCTGTAGCCAGGGAGGCAGTAACGGAAAACCTTTATGACGGGGTCCTGGTCTTAAACAGGGACAACAGGATAGTAGACCTTAACCGGGCAGCCTGCCGGCTTCTTTCCATAGGAAATGAATCTATAGGCAGACCTGCGGACACCGTTCTTGCCGGGTATAGCGGCATACTGGGATTGATACACAGAAGGAAAAAAGGCAGTAGTTCATTAAAACAGCTGGAAATAGAGGAAAGAGGGCTTTTTTTAGAGCTTAGGACTACCCGGCTCCTTGATAACAGGAATAATGATATAGGCATGGTCATGATCCTGAGAGACATAACTGATGCCAGAGTGGCAGAACAGAAACTGGAGGAGTCCCAAAACCTTTTGATCAATATAATAGACTTCCTGCCGGATGCGACATTTGCCATAGACAGGGACGGAAGGGTCATAGTCTGGAATCGGGCCATGGAAGATTTTACCGGCATAAAGAAAGATAAGGTCCTGGGAAAAGATAACTATGAGCATTCCCTGCCTTTTTACGGTGAGAGAAAACCCATGCTTGCTGATTATATAATAGGAGGTCCAGAGGGAATTGAAAGCCAGTATAATGTGGTGGAAAAACAGGGAAATAAGCTGGTGGCCGAGCTTGAATTGAAAAAAGACGGAAGGACCGAGCATCTGTGGCTGGCCGCCTCTCCGCTTTTAGACAGCAATGACCGGGTAATAGGAGCCATAGAATCCATAAGAAACATCACCGATCTTAAAAATATCGAGAACCAGTTAAGGAATATCTCCTTCCATGACAGCCTCACCGGCCTCTACAACAGGGCATATTTTGAAGAGGAGCTGGAGAGGCTCAACCGGTCCAGGATGATGCCCCTGAGCATCATAATGGCTGACCTTAACGGACTAAAACTGGTAAACGACGCTTTCGGGCATGATATGGGCGACAGGCTGTTAAAAAAGGCTGCTGCCATCATCAAGAAGTCATGCAGGTCGGAAGATATCGTGGCCAGATGGGGAGGGGATGAGTTTAGCATTGTCCTGCATTCCACCGATGAAAAAGATACAGAGGAGATAATAACCAGGATACAGTCTGCCTGCGGAAGGGCCAGGTTCAGTATACCGGTGTCCATTTCTCTGGGCTATGCCACCAAGAAAAAATCCAGGAC
>CAYPXQ010000053.1:0-24549 GCA_964414685.1 uncultured Actinomycetota bacterium | reverse complement strand
TGGAGGCGGCACCCGGACTCGAACCGGGGATAAAGGTTTTGCAGACCTCTGCCTTACCGCTTGGCTATGCCGCCCTTAAGCACAGAAAGATATTATAGGATAAAAATAATAAAAAGTTAAGATGATAATTTTAAAATACCCCGTCAAGTTCCGTACCGCAGTTTCCGCACCTGCTGCCATCCATATTGATTTTTCTGGTATCCATTCCCCTCCTCACAATAACGGTAGAATTACAGGAAGGACATTTTGTATTTTCATGATTTTCAAGAAAGACATTTCCAGAATAGATATATTTAAGACCCGCCTTTTTCCCGATGCTTATGGCTCTTTCTATCCTGTCAATAGATGTAGCCGGGATATCTGATTTATACTGGGGATGATAGGCGCTTATATGCCATGGGATAGAACCGTCAAGACCGGCGATAAAACATGCTATCTCCTCAAGCTCTCCAGCGGAATCATTCATGCCTGGTATTATTAGTGTAGTTATTTCTATCCAGATACCCCTTTCATGCATGTCTTCGATATTTTTAAGCACCGGCTTAAGCTTTCCCCCGATCCGGTCCCAGTAAGTCTTTTCCGAGAAACTTTTGAGATCAATATTTGCAGCATCAAGATATGGTGCTATCATATCAATACACTTGTCTGTCATAAAACCATTGGTCACGAATACATTTTTTAATCCTTTTTCACTGGCGATCATGGCTGTATCATATGCATATTCAAAATAAATCGTTGGTTCAGTATATGTATATGAAATACTGCTGCAGTTATATTCCAGGGCATGCGCTACAATCTCTTCCGGGGATCTGTCCCTTCCCTCTATGTGGCCATCATCACATGGCATCTGGGAGATCTGGTAATTCTGGCAGAAAAAGCATTTGAAATTACATCCCACAGTTGCAACAGAAAGCGAATATGAGCCTGGCAGGAAATGAAATAGCGGTTTTTTTTCTATAGGGTCTACATTTTCCGATATCAGTTTTCTATATACCAGGCTGTAAAGTATGCCATCCTGGTTTTGCCTTACCGAGCATTTGCCTTTTTCTCCCGGAATTATAATGCATCTATGATTGCAAAGATCACACCTGACCTTTTTATCTTTCAATTTTTTATAAAGATAAGCTTCTTTCATAATATAAATTATAGCTATACAATAATATAACTCAAATAAAGAACAAACATCCAGTTATTTTGACATTAAGTCTTTTTTAATTTTAAAACAGATACAGCCGCCCGTTAGTTTTTCTAGGCCTGTCTCTTTTCAAATACTTTTACTATTTCACCAAGGTACAATCTGTGATAATCCTTTATAGGATAATTTTTCTCTATTTTAGGATCCAGAAAATTAGCGGGGTCTAAATCTTGAAAATATATCTTTCTGCACTCTATAAACATCCTTGATTCTGCGAAATAAACACTACCATGGCCTCCGCTTTTTGGTGTCAATCTTTCATATGACATCTTGTCTATATCTCTTCCAGATTTTGTCCCGCAATAATTTAATACGTCCCTGTATTCCTCATCGAATAGACATATCGTAAAAAATTTTTCTTCTTCCATGAAATCATATGTGTACCTCGTTGGACGTATAAAACAGAAACAAACTTCCATATTCCATAGTATCCCAAAGCCGCCCCAGCTGGCTGTCATCATATTATACCGGTCTATTTTTCCGGCAGTTATCATCATCCAGTCTTTGTTTATTAACTTAAAGACATTTTTCTGTATGGATTCCGCGCTTATCTCTTTATAATCTTTTTCCAATCCAGGCCCCCTCTTTTATTATTTTATATATTTCTACTTATAATATTATAATACAGGATTTTCAATTAAATTTTAATGAAGCAAAATCTGATATAGAAGCCAACGTGGATTTTTAATGGTGTCGGAAGGGGGACTTGTTCTTTCGTCTCGCTGGGGCTCGCTGCAGAGACGCAGACTCCCTCACCTTCGGTTCAGTCCGTCTTTTCAAGTCCCGTAAAACATGGACCTGAGGCATGTTTTACCTCACAGGGTTTTACCCGGTTTGGGAGGAATGATAATTTAATGGTGTCGGAAGGGGGACTTGAACCCCCACGAACAAAACTGTTCACAAGGCCCTCAACCTTGCGCGTCTACCAATTCCGCCACTCCGACACGTTTTGATATGTATTCTTACTAATATGTAAAATGCTTAATAATTCTAGGGATTAATAGGATATATGTCAATAAATAGTTTATCCCTCTTTTGGTTTTAGCGACAATGCCAGGTGCTCCACCAGGTTCCCATTTTCTATCAGAAGCTTCATGCCATTTTCTTCCACCAGTGTTTTCATGAGCTCCAGATCAACCGGTATGCTTAAGAAATTTATCTCCCCTTCCTTTAGCATTGCTATCAGGTTATTTATGTCAGGGTCAAACCTTATTATCAGCCTCCCTGTGTCAGGAACCTCATTATGATAATATTCATTTATCTCTAATACCATTTCTCCGCTGTCGTCATAAGAAGTCACTTTATAAGGACCGTTGGAGACTATGCTGGTATATTGAAGACTGTCATGGTCCGCCAGGCTGAACTGGTCTTTTTTAAATACCTGGGGAAAAAGTTTCTTCCAGTCCTTTACCGGCTCATCAAATACTATGGTAAAGCTTTTTTCACCGATTATGTTTATTTCTTTTATCTTGCTGTAATCCCCGTCAAGATTGGAAAAGTATTGTTTTTCTTCCATAAATTCCCTGAAATACTCAAATGTATATACAATATCTTCGGAAGTTATGGGGGTACCGTCTTGCCAGTAGATATCTTCTTTCAACTTAATATTTATATTATTACCAGGTATGCCCATCATATCATCCTGGAGTCCCTGAACTTCTTCTGCAAGTTCCGGGAGATAAGAACCGTCACCGATCTTCTTCCACAGGCCCTTGAATAAAAGGTCGTTTATAAAATAGGTCCCGAAACCGTTAAAGATGTCTATGCTGTCCGAGCAATAACCTGACGTTATCTCTGTTATTTCTTCTTCCGTTATTTTCCCGACAGATGACGGGGTCCAGTCTTCAACGCTGTAAAAGAACTTATCTTCTATGATCCGGATGCCTGCGCTTTCCAGTTCATCATCATATGCAAATACAAATAGCCTGCTGTATAGAGGCAGTATTACTGCATCATTGGCCAGGATGTCCTGTATCTCTTTGGCTGTCTGGCTTTTTGCCTCAGGATCATCTATTGAACCCATTCGCATGATTGCACCATCAATGCCTGCGTTGGAATACCAATAGAAATTCTCACAGCTGGTATTTTCCCCTGTCTCCTTTGACGGTATCTTGCCGGAGGAAAACGAGTTTTCTATATCTTTTTCCCCGCATACATAAAGGGACCATAGTCCCAGGTCAAAGTCGCCATTATAGATATGGTTCTGGTAAAACTCTTTGGGAGGGTCATTATATATCCAGAGGTTTATCCCGATCTTTTCCAGGTCTTCCTTGATTATATCCTCTATCATTTTCCTGGAGCTGCTGTTATCAACGGCCCTGATAGTTATATAAAGGGGATTATCCTTTCCAAAACCTGCCCTGGCCAGGAATTCTTCTGCTTTCTGGAGATCATAGTCATACCCGGCCCATGCGGGATCCCAGAAAGCTGTACCTGCTGCAAAAATACTATTGCTTATATCATTATATCCATTGAATATCTCTTCTGTTATCCGCTTTCGGTCTACAGCATGGAAGATGGCTTTCCTTACATCTATATTGCTTAAAGGGTTTTTATTCTGCTTTGCCTTCATCTGCAGGAAAAATTCCTCCCCGGTCAGCTGGTTTCCATTTTGATGCTGTGCTTCCGTCTCTAATGCGCTATTATTTGAAATGGGGAGGCCCAGGTCATCATAGGTGCAAGACTGTAATATCAGTATAAATACTGTAAAAAATACTGTTATCAATAAAAGTTGTTTTATCCTTCTTATCATGCTGGTGATTATTCTATTACAATTAGATTATTTTTTTAATGATGTTCCGGCAAGTATTTCTTTTTACAAAGCCTGTCCGGCAAAGAAACATGCAGCCAGGTGCTCTTTCCCACCGGAATCATAATTTTTTAATTCAGGAACTTCCCTGCTGCAGACTTCCCTGGCAATAGGACATCTTGGATGGAAAGGACATCCCGAAGGAGGATTGAGGGGACTGGGTACATCGCCCTCCAGCACCATCCTTTTCCTCTTTCTTTCCAGCACCGGATCAGGGATGGGTACTGCAGACAAAAGACCCATAGTATATGGATGAAGAGGCCTGGAATAAAGGTCCTCGCTGTTTGCTATCTCCACCAATTTTCCAAGATACATGACTCCTACCCTGTTGCTCACATGCTTTACCACTGAAAGGTCATGGGCAATAAACAGATAGGTAAGGTCAAATTGTTCCTGGAGATCTGCCAGCAGGTTTAATATCTGTGCCTGTACCGATACGTCCAGGGCAGATACAGGCTCATCACATAATATTATCCTGGGAGTGAGTGCAAGAGCCCTGGCAATGCCTATCCTCTGCCTCTGCCCCCCGCTGAACTCATGGGGGTACCTGTTGATGTGCTCGGGATTGAGCCCGACTACATCCAGAAGCTCCTTGACCCTTTTTATCCTTTTTGCTTTTGTACCTATGCTGTGTATCTCCAGCGGCTCGCTGATTATGTCGCCGATTGTCATCCTGGGAGACAGTGATGCATAGGGGTCCTGGAATATGATCTGTATATCCCTTCTTACCCTGAACATCTGCCTGTGATTGAGTTGGAAAAGATCAGTGCCGCCATAGATCACCGATCCCGATGTCTGGGAGATAAGCCTTAGTATGACCCTGGCGGTGGTCGATTTACCGCAGCCGCTCTCGCCTACCAGGCCGAAGGTCTCACCTTTTTTTATGGAAAAACTTATATCGTCTACAGCTTTTATCACTCCAGAGCTGCTTTGGATGAAAAAACCTCCCCTGAGATAATAGTGCTTCTTAAGATTTTTTACTTCAAGTAATTTATTATTATCCATCTATATTATTTTTTACTACCCTGTTTTTTAAAATATCTGCTGCCCTGTAACATGCGGCAAAGTGCCCTTCTTCTATTTCCTTCATGGGCGGAAAACCTCTCTTGCATTCATCAGAATAAAATTTACACCTGTTCCTGAATGTGCATCCTGCCGGCAGGTCGATAAGGCTTGGAGGAGAGCCCTTTATGGGTTTTAGTTTTTCCCTCTTTTCTTCATCCAGCCTGGTGATGGAATTCATCAAGCCCAGAGTATAGGGATGCATGGGCCTGTAAAAAATATTATCCACGGTAGAAAACTCTACCGGTTTTCCCGCATACATCACCATGACCCTTTCGGCATATTTTGCCACCACCCCCAGGTCATGGGTTATAAGTATAATAGAAGAATTGGTCTTATTCTTGATCTCGTCCACCAGCTCCAGTATCTGGGCCTGTATGGTCACATCTAGAGCAGTTGTAGGCTCATCAGCAATAAGTATATCGGGTGAGTTTGCGATAGCCATAGCGATCATGACCCTCTGCCTCATGCCGCCGCTGAACTCATGGGGATAGCTGGAAAGCCTATTTCCTGCCTCGGTTATGCCTACCATCTGCAGGAGCCTTACTGCTTCCTTTACTGCTTCTTCTTTTTTGAGCTTCCTGTGTATGACAACTGATTCGATCAACTGGTTTCCTACAGTATATACTGGATTAAGCGAAGTCATGGGATCCTGGAATATCATGGATATCCTGTTTCCCCTGTACTTCTGCAGGTCTCTTTTCCTCAATTTGAGAAGATCGCTGCCGTTAAAAAGTATCTCGCCTCCTACCACCTTTCCCGGAGGTTCAGGTATGAGCCTGAGTATAGACAATGCAGTAACGCTCTTTCCGGAACCGGTCTCCCCCACTATTCCAAGCGTCTCCCCTTTTTTAAGGTCAAAACTAACACCATCTACAGCCTTGACTATGCCGCTGTCGGTATAAAAATAAGTCCTCAGGTCATTTACCTCAAGTACTTTATTGTTTTTTCCATATCCAGTCATCTATACTCTTTATTATCAGTTTTTCATCTTGGGATCGAATGCATCCCTGAGCCCGTCTCCCAGGAGGACGAAACCCAGTACCGTTATCACTATGGCCAGTCCGGGGAAAAGCATCATCCAGGGGGCTATATCAATAAAGCTAAGTGATTCTGAAAGCATTTTTCCCCAGGCGGGAGTCGGAGGCTGGACTCCTATGCCCAGAAAGCTCAGAGATGCCTCTACGATGATTGCAGTACCCACATTCATGGTAGCATAGACTATTATGGGTGCTATGGCATTTGGGAATATATGTTTAACTATTATCCTGGTATTGCTGGCTCCCAGCGCCCGTGCAGCTTCGATATATTCCTTGTTTTTTATAGACAGGATAGAGCCGCGGAATATCCGGGCAAAATATGCCCATCCCAGGACACCTATGGCAATGAATATATTGACTATACCGGCCCCCAGTATGGTCATTATGGCAATTGCTCCAAGTATATAGGGAAAAGCAAAGAAAATATCAGCCACCCTCATTATAACTGCATCAGGCCATCTTCCGAAGTACCCCGAAAGTGCACCAAAAAACAGGCCTAAACCTACAGATATCCCTACTGCTACGATTCCTACCTCAATAGAGATCCTGCTCCCGTATACGACCCGGCTCAGTATATCGCGGCCCAGAAGGTCGGTGCCAAACCAGTAATGGCTGCTGGGCCCCAGGGCGGAATCTTCTTTTACCCTGGCATTGGGATCATAAGGCGCTATCAGCGGAGCGAATATAGCCAGTATGACCAAAAATATTACTATACCCAGCCCCAGCATGGCCAGCTTATTCTTCTTTAACCTTTTCCAGGCATCCTTATACAGTGATGACCTTGAATACTTGCCCTCGATCTCCAGCTCATCCGGAATAGCTGCGGTCTCACCTGTTTTTACTTTCTTATCATCATCCATGATCATCTATATATTAAAAAATATCTTATGCTCATACATTGGCCTCTCTCTTGTGATACCTGATCCTGGGGTCAAGTATGGCATATACTATATCTACAATAAGGTTGATAAAAACAAATACCAATACCAGGATGAGGGTGCCTCCTATGACTACGGGCGCATCCCTCTGAAGTACTGCCAGGTATATGACCCTTCCTATGCCCGGCCATGAGAATATAGTCTCAGTAAGTATGGCGCCGCCCATAAGGGCGCCCAGATCCAGCCCTATAAGCGTTACCACTGGTATAAGGGCATTTTTCAGCGCATGCTTGCCTATTACGGCACGGAAGGAAAGCCCCTTGGCATAGGCGGTGGTTATATAATCATTTGATATCACTTCCAGCATGCTGCTCCTGGTCATCCTTGCGACATATGCCGTAGACACTGAAGCAAGAGTCAATGCGGGAAGTATATAATATCTTATACTGCCGTCACCCATGCCCGACATGGGAAGGACTCCCAATTGGAGCCCGAAGATCACCTGCATCATCATCCCCAGCCAGAAGACCGGGACGCACACCGCAAGGGTGGTAGATACAGTGACAAGGGTGTCCCAAAAAGAATATTTTTTCACAGCCGATATTATTCCGGCAAATATCCCTATAACTATTTCTATGGATATAGCTGCCAGGGCCAGCTTTACTGAATTTGGGTAATGTTCCACCAGTATGCTGTTTACCGAGCGCCGGTAGCGATAGGACTGTCCCAGGTCGCCCTTTGCCAGCTGTTTAACATATCTCCAGTACTGGACATAAATGGGCTTGTCTATTCCCATCTTAGCCCTCAGGTTGGCAAGAGCCTGTTCGGTTGCCCCTTTTTGAAGGATCAACTGAGCAGGGTCTTCCGGGATTATGTACATAAGTACAAATAAGATGATGGTAATGCCTAAAAGAACAGGAATTATCTGTAATAGCCTTCTTAATATATAATATATCATATTTTTTTATGTTAATATGCAGCCCGCACCAGGATGATGCGGGCTGCCTCTAAGTGCTTTAAAACCAGGATAAATTAGCACATACCTGGTTTAAAATCAAATACTGCTTAACCTGTGCTATTTTTCCAGATAAACAGTGACCAGGTCATAGTTCTCAGCAGGAGATACTTCAAAGCCCTTTACATAATCCTTGAGTATGAGCCTGCTTCCATACTGGTATACCAGGATGAATGCCGAATCATCAAGTATCATTTTTTCTATCTCCCTGTACTTGGCGATCCTCTCATCATCATCCCTTATGCTCCTGGCCTCTACCAGCATCTGGTCCACTTCAGGATTGTTATAGCCCTGATAGTTGTCAGCTGACTGAGAGTGGAATAATGGATACAGGAAGTTATCCATAGTAGGATAATCTGCTATCCATCCCAGCCTGAAGAACCCGATCTCTCCATCCTGGAATGCCTGCAGGGCAGCACCCCATTCCATTCCCACGATCTCTACATTTACGCCTATCTCGTTAAAATCAGCCTGTACTGCTTCTGCCACCAGCTCGTGGCCTGACCCGATGTTTATGCCGAACTGTATAGTCTCCAGGCCTTCTCCCCCGGGATAGCCGGCTTCTTCCAGCTTCTGGGCTGCCATCTCGGGATCATAGGTGAATTTTGACTGTCCATCCACCCAGCCCACTATTCCTTCGGGGACTACTCCGGTAGCTTCTGAAGGAACGCCTTCGGATATCACATTTATTATGTTCTCACGGTCTACGGCATAATTTAAGGCTTCTCTTAGTGCCAGATTATCCTTAAACGGCTCCACCTCATAGTTCATGGCGAAGTAATATACCGCCAGCTGGGGTGCTATTATAGCTTCATCGCCCATATCAGGGTCATCCAGCGTAGTCTGGATCTTTCCCTGGGGTATCTGGCAGTAATCGATATTTCCTGCCTTGTACTCCAAAAAGCCCGTGTCTTCATCGGCAAAGATCACATATCTTGCTGATTCCAGCTGGGCATTTTCCCCGTAGTAGTCGTCAAACCTTTCCAGCTGTATATACTGGTCATGTTTCCATTCCACCAGCTTGAATGCGCCGGTGCCGTTAACATGCTCGCTATAGTTGTCTCCCCATTCCTCGATATCCTCTTTGGCTACCGGATAGAATACTGTATGTCCTACAGTATTTACAAAGTCGGCATAGGGATACTGGAGGGTGACTTCCAGGGTATAGTCGTCAACAGCCTTAACGCCTTCGAATACGTCAGCAGAGCCATCCTGCATGGCCTCATAGCCCACTATGGGCGCCATATGATAGGCAAGATAAGATGCAGTGTCGTCGTCTACTACCCTGGTCCAGGAATAGACAAAGTCCTCAGCCGTGCATTCCCTGCCACTGTGGAACTTGACCCCTTCTTTGAGGTTAAATGTATAGACCAGGCCGTCATCGGATACATCCCATGTCTCAGCCATGGCAGGAACTATTTCCATGGTCACCGGGTCATATTCCACCAGGCCGTCAAAGATCTGCCTGCAGACCTGGATGCCTTCGCTCTCATAGGCATTGGGCGGGTCAAGCGATACGGGTTCGATCAGGAAAAGCCTCATCTCCCCGCCGGCTTTTTCTTCCTGCTTGCAGCCAAATGAAAGGGTTACGATAAGTGCTGCTGCAATACATATTGCAATAATTGCTGCTAGTTTTCTAGAGATGCTCATTTAAGCCTCCTTAGCTTTTTTTATAGATATTTGATTATTTGCAGGATCCTTCCTTTCCCTCCTTTCCTATAATCCTGCATAAAAGAAAAAATATTATAAAAATAATTAATGGATATATTATATAAGAATATTATAAAAGAATAAATAGAGTCACGGTTGTGACTGCAAAAACCACTCCCAGGATTATTGTGATTCGGTCCAGGTTTTTCTCTACTATCCCGCTTCCGTCAAATGTCTCAGCCATACCGCTAAATAATCCTGATATCCCTCCGCCTCTTCCGGCATGCAGAAGTATCAGGAGAATAAGACCCAGACAGGCCACGATATGAACCCCGAAAATAATATTATTTAATATTGATCCCATTTCTACCTTTCTATACAGGCCAGTCAATCTTCCTGTTTTTGATCATTATGCAGTATTTTATCAAAAAAAAATCATATTTTAAATTATATTTTTAATTAGGCCTACATATAGCCATATACATAATTAAGCAATAAAGCGCCTATACCACTATGGGAACTCCTGTCATCTGGCCGGGTCTTTCTATATCTAAAAGATACAGCATAGTAGGCGCTATATCCCTTAGCTGATAATCTTTATTCCTGTCAGCAATATCATACTCATTGCTGCAGATGATAAACGGCACTTTTGAGGTTGAATGTGCAGTCAAAGTACCGTGGTTTAGGGGGCATATCATTTCTTCAGCATTTCCATGATCTGCAGTTATTATGCTTAGGCCTCCGCTTTCTATCACTTCCCTGACTACCATTCCCATGCATGTATCCACAGTCTCTGCAGCCTTCATGGCTGCCTCCATAAAACCGGTATGCCCCACCATATCAGTATTGGCATAATTCAATATTATGACATCATGTTTGCCTTTCCTTATTTCCCCTATCAGTTTATCAGTTATCTCATATGCGCTCATCTCCGGTTTCTGGTTATATTTGGCCACATCGGGAGAAGGGATCAATATCCTTTCTTCTCCGGGATAAGGCACTTCTATACCTCCGTTCAGGAAAAAAGTCACATGGGCATACTTTTCCGTTTCCGCTATCCTCAGCTGCTTCAGTCCTTTTTCAGACAGCACTTCTCCCAGTGTATTTTTTATTGTCTGGGGCGGAAAAGCAACAGGTATATCAAAATTTTTGTCATAAAGGGTCATCGATACAAAATCTACCCGGGGAGGGCTTTCTCCCCTGTCAAAATGGGAAAAATCATCCTGTATAAATGCCCTGGTGAGCTGCCTTGCCCTGTCCGGTCTGAAATTAAAGAATATAACAGTGTCACCATCCCTGACCCGGCCCTCATCCCTTCCAGGACCATTTATAATTCCCGGTTCTACAAATTCATCATCAGTATCATTTTTATATGCATCCTTTAAAAGCTCCAGAGTGCTGTTAAAACTTTTTCCCCTGCCGTAGACCAGGGCGTCATATGCCTTTCTGGTCCTGTCCCACCTGTTGTCCCGGTCCATGGCAAAATAACGTCCGCTTACAGTGGCGACTGTTCCCAGAGACTTGCGTCCAAGGTGGCAGTCCAGTTCCTCGAGATATCCTTTTGCACTTCTGGGGGGCACATCCCTCCCGTCCAGGAATGCATGGATAAAAAGCTTCTCCACACCCTTTACCTTAGACATGTCCACAAGGGCTTTCAGGTGTCCCATATGACTGTGTACCCCTCCATCTGATACAAGCCCCATAAGGTGGACATTCTTCTTACTTTCAGCAGCATCTGACAATGCTTTTTCCAATACAGGGTTCCTGAAAAAATCTCCGTCTCTTATTGATTTGCTTATCCTGGTAAATTCCTGGTATACGATCCTGCCGGCACCGATATTAAGATGGCCGACCTCGGAGTTACCCATCTGGCCTTCGGGAAGCCCGACTGCTTCACCGGATGCATCCAGCGCAGTGTTAGGATAGGTCTTCATATAATTATCCATATTGGGGGTACTGCCCAGGGCGATGGCATTGCCCTCTGTCCTGTCTGAAAGACCCCAGCCGTCAAGTATTATAAGGCACAAAGGCCTGTTATTTGTTTTTTCTCCTGCCATTAGTAATTTATGATTGCCAGGAAATCATCCGCCTTCAGGCTGGCTCCGCCTACCAGGGCGCCATCTATATCAGGCATATCCATAAGTTCGCTTATATTATTGGGTTTGACGCTCCCGCCGTACTGGATCCTTACTGCCCCGGCCTCATCTTTTCCATATATCTCTGATATCTTTTCCCGGATAGCCCGGCACATGTCATTGGCATCTTCTGATGTGGCTGTTTTCCCTGTGCCTATGGCCCAGATGGGCTCATAAGCTATGGTAAGAGAATTTATATCTTTGCCTTCAACACCGCTTAAACAGTTTACCAGCTGGCCGAGGACAAATTCATCCTGAGACCCGCTCTCCCTTATCTCAAGTGATTCCCCTATGCACATAATTGGTTTAAGGCCGCTGGAAAATGCTTTCTTTACTTTCTTATTCACTATTTCGTTGGTCTCGCAGAAATACTGCCTTCTTTCGCTGTGTCCAAGTATTACATATTCTACTCCCAGGTCTTTCAGCATCCCCGGTGATATCTCTCCTGTAAATGCGCCGCTGTCTTCATAATGCATGTCCTGGGCTCCCAGCTTTATTTCCATCCCATCTTCTTCCAGCACAACAGCTGCACTCTTTATAGCGGTCGCCGGGGGGCATACAGCTACTTCACAGCCTGTCTTATTCTCATATTCATAGCCCAGCTCCTTCAAAAATGCTGCTGCTTCCAGATGGGTCATATTCATCTTCCAGTTTCCGGCAATAAATGCTTTTCTCATTTGATATAATCCTTTCAAAATTATTTTTTTTCTAAAGCTTCAATTCCAGGTAGAATCTTTCCCTCCAGTAATTCCATGGAGGCTCCGCCCCCGCTTGAGATATGCGTAAATCTGGCGGTAAGCCCATATTTTTTTATTGCTGCCACCGTATCGCCGCCCCCTGCAACAGTAGTAGCGCCGCTTTCGGCTACAGCGCGGGCTATGGCTTCCGTGCCGTGGGAAAACCTGTCCCACTCGAATACGCCGGCAGGGCCATTCCAGAATATGGTGCCGGCCTGCTTGATCTTTTCACTGAAAAGCTTCTCTGTTTCCGGGCCTATATCAAGCCCCATCCAGTCATTCGGTATATCTGCAGACGCCACTGTCTTTTTCTCTGCATCTTTATCATATTCCCTGGCTACTGTCACATCTACGGGTATCATAAGTCCCACACCATTTTTTTCCGCCAGGTCTGTCATGTCGCGGGCATAATCTAGCTGCTCATCTTCACAGATCGAACTACCGATCTCCAGTCCCCTGGACTTCAGGAAAGTGTATGTCATTCCACCTACAAGCATAAGAGTGTTTACCTTATCCAGGAGGTTTTTTATCACAAGTATCTTGTCCGATACCTTTGCTCCGCCGAGTATTGCCAGAAACGGCTTTTCCGGCGATTCCAGGAGCGAACCCAGGGTCTCGACTTCCTTTTCCAGCAGTAATCCGGAGACGGCGGGAAGAAATTCGGGGACTCCTGCTATAGACGCATGGGCCCTGTGGGCAGCTCCGAACGCATCATCTACATAAATGTCTGCCAGCGAAGCCAGCGATGCGGCAAAATCCTTATCATTTGATTTTTCTCCCGGATCAAACCTGAGGTTTTCCAGCATCACTATATCGCCCGGCTGCATATCTCTGTCTATGTAGTTTTTTATTTCTTCCGAATAGATCTCATCGAATTTCCTTACCTCCGTCCCCGCAAGCTCCTCCAGTTTCCTTGCTGCCGGATCAAGCCTGAACTTATCCTCAGGTTTTCCCTTGGGTCTTCCCAGGTGCGACATAAGGATTATCTTTGCCTTATTCTTCTTAAGATATTCCATGGTAGGCAGTGAAAGCCTTATCCTGGTATCATCGGTCACCGATAGCTCCTGGTCAAGGGGTACATTATAATCCACCCTGACAATGACCTTTTTACCGCTTACATCTATATCCCTGACCGTCTTCCTGTCAAACATGATTATCACCAGACCCTTTCATAAAACAGCCGGAACGGCAATGCTCCGGCTGTCTATATTTTTTTATTTTTTTGATCTATCTGGTTATGTAGCCTACCAGATCGAAAAGCCTGCTGGAATAGCCCCATTCATTGTCATACCAGGACAGGACCTTTATCAAATTATCCTGCTTGTAGGTTCCGCCAGCATCAAATACTGATGAATGAGCATTGCCTACTATGTCCGCCGAGACGATAGGCTCTTCGGTATACTGAAGTATCCCCTTCATCGATTCCGTGCCTGCCGCATCCTTGAAGGCAAGGTTGATCTCCTCTACGCTGGCATCTTTTTCAAGATCGACCACCAGGTCTACCAGTGACCCCACGGGTATGGGTATCCTGACTGCCAGGCCGTTTAACTTGCCGTTCAGTTCGGGTATCACCAGGCCGATAGCGCTGGCAGCTCCGGTAGATGTAGGTATTGCTGACAGGGCAGCGGCCCTGGCCCTCCTCATATCACTGTGAGGCAGGTCTAGTATCCTCTGGTCATTGGTATATGCATGAATGGTGGTCATAAGACCTGTCTTTATGCCGAAATTGTCATTGAGTATCTTGCATACAGGCGCAAGCGCATTGGTGGTGCAGGAAGCATTGGAAATTATATTATGCTTGTCCCCGTCATATTCATCATGGTTGACCCCCAGGACAAGAGTGATATCGGCCCCGTTGCTCTTGCAGGGCGCTGATACGATCACTTTCTTTGCGCCGGCATCAATATGCTTCTGGACTGTTTCCCTGGTACGGAATATTCCTGTTGATTCTATGGCCACATCTACTCCCGTATCGCCCCAGGGCAGCTCCGCCGGGTCCTTCACCGATGTGACTTTTATTTTCCTGCCGTCTACTATAAGGGCATCTTCTTCAGCCCTTATATCCATATCCAGCACACCGTATACTGAATCATACTTCAACAGATGAGCCAGCGTTTTGGTCGGGAAAAGATCATTTATAGCCACTATCTCGACAGCATCTGTGCTGTCATGTTTTAGTTTAGCCCTGAAAAACTGTCTTCCTATCCTTCCAAAACCATTGATTCCCACTTTTATTGCCATTTTTCCTCCCCTTTTTTATTATTTACCAATAAAAGTACTTAGAAAATTAATAATCTACAAAATTGGAATATTGTATCAGATTTGCAACAAACATAAAAGCAATTTTTTATATCAGGTGCAATATCTCCCCTGCTTTTTTAGCTATCTGTCCTTTTAATGTCTTTATGGAACAGCCTGGATGAATATCCCTTGAGATTGAGATACTCGTTTATCTTCTCGGCCAGCACCACGGAGCGGTGCCTGCCTCCGGTACATCCTATGCCTATACCCAGATAGCTCTTGCCTTCAGCTATATAATTAGGTATAAGGAAATCCAGCATCCCCTCAAAAAGCCTCAGGAATTTTGTAGTCTCTGTCCTTTCCAGCACAAAATCTATTACCCTCTGGTCTTTGCCGTCCAGGTCCTTCAGTTCTTTTATGTAAAAGGGATTTGGTAAAAACCTTACATCCATAACAATATCCATATTCTCCTGCGGTCCGTATTTATAGCCGAATGACACCACAGATATCTTCATGGTTTTGCTTTTTTCGGAACCGGTCATAAGCCTTTCAGCGATCTCCAGCCTGAGCTCCTTTGAGTTAAGAAGAGTGGTATCGATGACCACATCTGATATCTCCTTAAGCTTCTCCATTTTTTTTATCTCTTTTTCGATCCCGTCTTTTAGGGAACCAGACTCGACCAGGGGATGTTTCCGGCGGGTCAGTGAATACCTCTTGATTATGGCATTCCTGGAAGCCTCCAAAAACAATATCCTGTAATATATCTTTCCCTCCTTTAGCTTTTCCAGCATCCTGTCTATCTCTTCCAGGAAGTCTTTGCTTCTCAGGTCTATTACCATTGCCACCCTTCTTACCCTGCTTTCTTTTTCTGAAAAATAGGCGGTAAGCTCAGTCAAGAGATGGGCGGGGAGATTGTCTATGCAGTAGTACCCGGCATCTTCAAAATATTTTAATGCTTCGGACTTTCCTGCTCCTGAAAGACCGGTGATTATCATCAGTTCCAGTCCACTGTTATCGGTATTTTTCTTCATGATCCTTATTCATCCTGTCCATTGCCGGTTTATTACATTCTAATCTTTTTTTTATTTAAAAAAAACATAGCCTGGCTTATTGGTGCCGGAAATACAAAAAAAGCGGCTACCTGTGAAGGCTATTATATATATTTACTGCATCCCTGTAGCTTATACCCCTTATATTGACAATATCCTCTATTTCCATCTTTTTCAGCTCTTCTATGGAATCAACACCCTGCAGGATGTATGATTTCTTCTTAGCGCCTATGCCCTTTATCTCATCCAGCACAGAATGGATCATGCCCTTGCCCCTTAGCTTCCGGTGATACCCGACTGCAAATCGGTGGGCTTCATCCCTGAGCTTTATTATTATCCTTAATACATCGCTGTCGATATCAAATTTTATGCCTTCCCTGAACCTTTTGCAGAATATCATCTCCTCCTTTTTTGCAATACTGACAAGGTCGATATCCTGTATGCCCTTTCTCTCCAGCACCCTGCTTACTGCCCCGAACTGGGCCTTGCCGCCATCGACGATCATCAGGTCCGGCTTCCGGTAAAACCCTTCCTTTATGATAACGCTTTCCTTTTCCAGGTATCTCAGCCTTCTCTCAGCCACCTCCCCCAGCATGGCGCAATCATCCTGTCCTCTGACGGTCTTTATCCTGAAATGCCTGTATTCAGCCGGCCTGAGTTCTCCGTCCAGGGCAACCGACATGGAGCCTGCGGGAAAGCTTTCACCCAGGTTCGAGATATCATAGCATTCTATCCTCCTGGGAATATTGTCCAGTCCCAGTATGCTGGAGAGCCGCAGCAGTTCCCGGTAGGCCAGGCTGTGCCCGGTAGAGTCCTCAAATTTTTTCTTTTTCAGGTATAGTCCCGCATTCCTTACGGCCATATCCATTATCCTGGCTTTCTCGCCCGCCCTTGGAACGGTGATCTTTACACTCCTGTTTTTTCTTTTTTTAAACCACTCTTCCATGACTTCCCAGTCGGCTGGAAGTGCATGCACATATATTTTAGAGGGCAGGCTGTTTATATCTTCATAATACCGATATATGAAACCTGATATGACCTCTTCCTGCCTGAGCTGCGCCATGTCTTCTATCAAAAAATTATTGACCAGTGCCAGTCCGCCTGCCCTGTAGGTGAAAAGACTGACTGATATTTTGTTTTCTTCCCTGTTTACGGCAATAAAATCCCAGGCATCGGTGCTGTCAAATATTATCCTCTGGTCCTGGTGCAATTTTCTTATATTATCAATGATGTTTTTTATCCCGGCAGCCTCTTCAAATCTCATGCTGTCTGAGAGCTGCCTCATCCTTTTTTCAAGGTCTTTTATGATCCCTTTATCGCTTCCCCTGAGAAAGCTCCTTATAAGCCCTATATTCTTCCCATACTCCTCCTCTGAGATATTCCCGGTACAGGGAGCGCTGCAGAGGCCCATGTGGTAATTGAGGCAGGGAGGCCTGGTGCTTTTTCCTGGCCTGGTTTTCCTGCAGTCCCTTATCCTGAACACCTTCCTGAGGTATTCCGCTGTCTTCCTGGCGGCAGCGGCATCAGTATAGGGTCCGAAATACCTTGCTGACCTTATATTCCTGTTCCTGGTAAGAAATACCCTTGGGTATTTTTCATCGGTAACAGCTATAAAGGGGTATGATTTGTCGTCTTTGAGTTCTATATTATACCTGGGACGGTATTTCTTTATGAGGCTGCCTTCCAGTATGAGGGCTTCGACCTCATTTGATGTCACTATATAATCAATATTTTTTATACTGGCTGTAAAGCCGGGCGGCTTCATATAGGGTAGATTACTGGCGGATCCCGAAAAATAACTTCTTACCCGGTTATATATATTCCTGGCCTTCCCTATATATATAATTTTTTCATCCTTATCCCTGAAAAGATATACACCCGGCTTTTTGGGAAGGATATCAAGCAATTCCCGGGGATAGGTCCCTGATTTTTTTATGTCATCTTTCACTTGTCCGCACCGGCTGTTATCCTTTTAAGGCTGTTTCTTAAAAACCTTCCCGTATGTGAGGACTTATCTGCGGCTATATCTTCAGGCGTGCCCATGGCTACGATACTGCCTCCATGGTTTCCTCCTTCAGGACCCAGGTCTATTATGTAGTCGGCAGTCTTTATAACTTCCATATTATGCTCGATGACCAGCACCGTATTCCCTGCATCCACCAGGCGTTCCAGGATCTTTAAAAGCTTGCTTATATCATAAAAATGGAGCCCGGTAGTGGGTTCATCCAGAAGGTACAGCGTATTTCCGGTGCTCCTCTTGGAAAGCTCGGTGGAGAGCTTCACTCTCTGGGCCTCGCCTCCGGAAAGGGTGGTGGAAGACTGTCCCAGTTTGATATAGCCCAGGCCTACATCATTTATAAGTTCAAGCTTATTTTTTATTTTTGGAATATTCTCAAAAAAAGCCAGGCTTTCCTCCACAGACATATTCAGCACATCATCTATGTTTTTCCCCTTATACTTTATCTCCAGGGTGTCCCGGTTAAACCTTTTGCCCTTGCAGACTTCGCATGGCACATAGACATCGGGAAGAAAATGCATCTCGATCTTTATCACTCCGTCTCCATTGCAGTATTCACATCTGCCTCCCTTTACATTGAAGCTGAACCTACCCGGCTTATAGCCCCTGAGCCTGGCATCATGGGTCCGGGAAAAAAGCTCCCTTATATAAGTGAATACTCCGGTATAGGTGGCCGGATTGGAACGCGGCGTCCTTCCTATGGGAGACTGGTCTATGACTATTACCCTGTCCAGGTTTTCATAACCGGTTATGCTGTCATGCTCTCCGGGACGGATCCTTGACCTCATTAGCTTATTGGAAAGTGCAGGAAACAGTATCTCGTTTACCAGGGTGCTTTTTCCCGAACCCGATACCCCGGTAACAGCCACCATCTTTCCCAGCTCGATGTCTATATCTATATTTTTAAGGTTATGATGCCTGGCCCCTTTTATGGTGATCTTTTTGCCATTGCCGGTCCTCCTCTTTTCCGGGACAGCTATGGACATCTCGCCTTTCAAATATTTTCCGGTTATGGACTGGCGGCAGTCATAGATGTCTTCCTGCCTGCCGTTAAACACTATTTTTCCCCCGTGTATTCCGGCGCCGGGACCGATGTCCACCAGGTGGTCGGCTGACCTTATGGTCTCTTCATCATGCTCTATTACGATTATGGTATTTCCCAGGTCTTTTAGCCTTTTAAGCGCATCTATGAGTTTCCTGTTATCCCTCTGGTGAAGGCCTATACTGGGTTCATCCAGTATATATAATACTCCCACCAGTCCGGAACCAATCTGGGTTGCCAGCCTGATGCGCTGGGACTCCCCTCCGGAAAGGGTATTGGCCTTCCTTTCCAGCGTCAGATAGCCAAGTCCCACGTCCTTCAGGAAATCCAGCCTTTCTATTATCTCCTTTACCAGCCTTTTCCCGATCATCTTCTCCCTTTCGGACATCTCAAGATGTTTCAGCCAGCTGATATTATCCTCAATAGTCATCTCGCAGAAATCAGCTATGGATATGCCTCCTATCTTTACCGAAAGGCTTTCCTTCTTAAGCCTTTTGCCCCCGCAGCTGCTGCAGGGAGTGCTGGCTATCATCTTTTCTATTTTGGTCCTCTGGTGATCGGACTCTGTCTCCATATACCGGCGGCTCAAATTATTGGCCAGGCCCTCGAATTTCAATGAATAGAACCTTATATGCCCTTTATGGTTCCTGTATTTTACCTTTATCCTTTTACCGTCCGTACCATAAAGTATCATCTTCTGTATTTCCTTATCCAGGTCCCTGAAAGGAGTATCGAGGTCAAAACCGTATTCCCGGGCAAGGCTCCTCATCAGCTGGGAATAATAATTGGAATAACCCATATTGAAGAAAGGGATGGCTCCGTCTATTATGCTTAAGCCGGGATCTTCCACTATCAGCTGCGGGTCTATCTCTTTGCTTATGCCCAGTCCCCCGCATTCACCGCATGCCCCGTAAGGGCTGTTGAATGAAAACATCCTGGGAGTAAGCTCCTCGTAGTTTATGCCGCAGTCTACACAGGAAAAATTCTCCGAAAAACTTATTATATCTTTATTGTCCAGAAGCTGTATGTATACAATACCGCCGCTCTCGGCAAGCGATATCTCGATATCCTCTGCCAGTCTTTTCCTTATCCCGGGATCTATTTTCAGCCTGTCTATTATTATCTCAATATTATGTTTTATATTCTTATCCAGTTTGATGCCGGTATTTTGGTTCAATTCATAGATATCCCCATCGACCCTGATGCGGGAATAGCCGTCCTTTTTTATATTGGCAAAAGTATTGCTGTATTCCCCCTTCCTCCCCCTTATTATTGGCGCCAGCACCTGGAACCTGGTACCCTGGTCCAGCTCCATGATGCGGTCCACTATCTGGTCTACAGTCTGCCTGGTTATCTTTTTGCCGCATACATAGCAGTATGGCGTGCCTATCCTGGCAAAAAGCACCCTCAGGTAGTCATATACCTCGGTTATGGTCCCTACTGTGGACCGGGGATTTTTGGATACCCCTTTCTGGTTTATGGATACAGCCGGGGAAAGCCCCTCTATAAGGTCTACGTCAGGTTTGTCCATCTGCCCCAGGAACTGCCTGGCATATGAAGACAGGGACTCCACATAACGTCTCTGTCCCTCGGCATATATGGTATCGAATGCCAGTGAGGATTTCCCGGAACCGCTTACCCCGGTAAATACTATCAGGCTGTCCCTGGGTATCCTCAGGCTTACATTCTTGAGGTTATGCTCTCTTGCGCCTTTTATATATATTTCCTGTTTCATCAGGCCTCTCGTCTTCCCTCTCGATACTGGCTATCTTTTTTATCCTTTTTATCTCATCCCTTATGGCGGCTGCATTCTCGAAATTAAGTTCCCTGGCCTCAATATACATCTCCTCTTCCAGACCGGAGATTATTTTGGCTATCTTTCCAGGGTCCATCTTCAATATGCCGGCCGGGGTGATCTTTTTACCCTCTTTGGTATCCGGTAGATCCCCTTCCCTGCCCGGCTTTATACCTCTGCTGTAAAGTATATCAGAGATCGCCTTGTTTATGGTCCTGGGCGTGATATTATTCTTAAGGTTAAACTCCATCTGCAGTTTTCTGCGCCTGTTAGTCTCATCCAGGGCATTTCTTATGGAGTTGGTCACATTGTCAGCATACATTATCACCCTGCCGTTTACATTCCTGGCCGCCCTGCCTATCGTCTGTATGAGTGATATCTCTGAACGCAGAAAACCTTCCCTGTCGGCGTCCAGTATGACTACCAGGGATACTTCCGGCAGGTCCAGACCCTCCCTCAGAAGGTTAATGCCCACCAGCACATCGAATTCCCCCGATCTTAAACCCCTCAGGATCTCAACCCGGTCCAGGGTGTCAATATTTGAATGCAGGTACTGGACCTTTATGCCGTGGCCGGAAAGATAATCGGTAAGGTCTTCTGCCATTTTTTTAGTCAGGGTAGTGACCAGCACCCTTTCCTTCCGTCTTACTATGGCCCGTATCTCGGATATCAGGTCATCTACCTGGCCCCTGGTAGGCCTTATGATGACCTGGGGATCGATAAGTCCGGTAGGCCTTATTATCTGTTCCACTACCTGCTGGCTTACCTTTTTCTCATAAGGTCCTGGAGTCGCAGAAGTAAATACCACCCTTTTGACCTTTTCTTCAAATTCCTCGAACTTAAGGGGGCGGTTATCCAGGGCTGAAGGGAGCCTGAACCCGTAATCCACCAGGGTCTGCTTGCGTGAACGGTCTCCTGCATACATACCCCTGAGCTGGGGTACCCCTATATGTGATTCATCTATAACCATCAGGAAATCCTGCGGAAAAAAATCCAGCAGCGTATTGGGTGCTTCACCTGGTCTCTTCCCGGTTATATGGCGGGAATAGTTCTCGATACCGCTGCAGAACCCGAGCTCGGAGATCATTTCCATATCATATCTGGTGCGGGACTCTATGCGCTGCGCTTCCAGGAGTTTTCCTTCTGACCTGAAATAATTTATCCTGTCCTTTAGTTCTTCCTCTATGGTCTCCAGGGCCCTTTCCACCCATTCCACAGTTGCCAGGAAATGGGTGGCGGGAGAGATTATATATGCATCCCTGCTCCCGAAAAGCTCCCCGGATACGGGATCGAATTCCTCGATCTTTTCCACTTCATCGCCAAAAAGGCTCACCCTTACCGCCCGGTCCTGATATGCGGGAAAGACTTCTACCGTATCCCCTTTGACCCTGAATGCTCCGTTTGTGAATTCATACTCATTTCGTTCATACCGGATATTTACCAGGCGGCTTATAAGGTCTTCCCGGTCAAATTCTTTCCCCTTCCTTATGACCACTCTCTGCCTCTCATACTCCTGGGGAGAACCGAGACCATATATGCATGATACGCTGGCAACTACCACCACATCTTTCCTGGTATAGAGTGAATTGGTAGTAGAAAGCCTGAGTTTCTCTATCTCTTCATTTATGGAAGTATCTTTTTCGATATACATGTCTTTCCCGGGGATATATGCTTCCGGCTGGTAATAATCGTAGTAGCTGACAAAATACTCCACCGCATTATCCGGGAAAAATTCCCTGAACTCACTGCAGAGCTGGGCGGCCAGTGTCTTGTTGGGCGCCAGCACCAGGGTGGGAAGCTGGATTTGTCGGATAACATTTGCCATGGTATAAGTCTTTCCCGAACCGGTCACCCCCAGAAGGCTCTGGAACTTATATCCCTTTTCAAGACCCTGGCTCAGCCTGGCAATAGCCTGGCTCTGGTCACCCTGTGGTGAATAATTAGAGGTTAGCTTAAACCTTTCCTGCCGCATTGTCTTTTTCTCTGTCCTCTATTTCTTCCATTGTATTTGATGTCTTACGGAAGAGTTTTTCCAGATCTCCGTCATTTATTATTGTAAAACCGACACGTTCCTTATTTATCTCTATATGCTGGCCCTTTACCTTTAATTCTATATCATCATCACTGAATTTTTTATCTTTAAGGAACTTTTTCCTGGTCTTTTCATCAGATTCTACCAGTATTATATGATGGCACAGGATATCCAGCCTGGCGCCGAATAAAACTGCTGCATCGATTATTATATGTCCTGACCCACTTGCGGAACCGATTATCTTGCTTACTTCTTTCCTTATCCAGGGAAACATGATGCGGTTCAGCCGGAAAAGCTGTTTCCGGCTGGAAAATACTATACCTGCCAGCCTGCCGAAATCCACATGTCCGCCTTCTTTGAAAATATTGTCCCCGAATGTGCGTCTCAGGCGGTGCTTGATAGCAGGATACTTTTCATACAATCCCCTGGCTATGGTGTCTACATCCAGCACCAGGGCATCGGGGCGGATTTTTTTTATAAACCCGGCAACTGTACTTTTACCCGATGATATCCTTCCTGTTATTCCTATTATGCTTATAGCTTCCTTCTTTCATAATATTGGGCCGGACAACTTTCTGGAGATATCCGGCCATGAAAATATAGACAGCATAATATACAACTGATTTTTTAAGGATCTAAATAAAAAAGTATAAACTGCGATTCAGTCCGGGATCATTCCAGGTTGGCTTCATCCTTAAGCTCTTTAAGGATCTCCTTTATTTTCTTTTCCTTTTCATCGGTATCGGGTCCGTTCTCGTCCCCGGTATCTTCCTTCCGGGATTCTTCTGCCTTTTCTTCGGACTCCTCCGTAACCGCATCCCCGGTTTCCCCGGATCCTTCCCGGGCTTCTTCCCTGTCCCCGTCATCGCCGGTATTTTCCGGTTTTATCTCACCATTATTATCCCCGTCAGGACTATCGCTGTTTTCTTCTTCGGGACTCTCAACCTGCTTTATGCTGAAAGCCATCCGCCTTTTATCAAAATCTATATCGATGATCCTTACGATGACCTCATCACCTATCTTGGCTATATCACTGGGTCTTCTTACGGGTTCGTCTGCCAGTTCTGATATATGCACCAGTCCTTCCAGCCCGTCTTCTATCTGTACAAAGAGACCGAATTTGACAATCCGGGTGACTTTTCCGTTTATTATGTCTTTATTTGAATAATTCTTTATCTTTTCCATCCAGGGGTCTTTCTGGGTTTGTTTCAGCCCCAGGGACAATCTCTGCTTTTCCCTGTCTATGTCAAGTATCTCCACATCCACTTCCTGGTTCACTTCGACCACTTCGGAAGGATGCTTGACATGATTCCATGACAGTTCTGATATATGGACCAGCCCGTCTACGCCATCCACATCTACGAATGCCCCGAAGTCGGCAATACTGGTTATGACGCCTTTCCTTACCTGGCCCACATCCATACTTTCAAGTATTTCCTGCCTCTGCTCTCTTCTCTCATCCTCGATGATGGCTTTCCTGGAAAGCACCACATTGTTCCTGTTCCTGTCTACCTCAATTACCCTGCATGTGCATTTTTCACCCAGGTATGAGTCCAGCTCCCTTGTCTTCCTGATATCGATAAGGGATGCCGGCAAAAAGCCCCTGAGGCCTATATCAACTATAAGCCCGCCCTTTACACATTCGATTATCTCGCCGTCAATGGTCCCGCTGTCCTGGAATATCTTTTCCACCCGGTCAAAATTCTGCTCCATCTCTGCCCTTTTCTTGGAAAGGATGCACCGGCCGTCCTGATCTTCCTTCTGGAGCACTACCACCTCCAGCACATCATCGATATTAAGGACCTCTTCTGGTTTTACATTATTCCTTATTGATAATTCATGTACCGGTATT
>CAYPXQ010000052.1:0-12157 GCA_964414685.1 uncultured Actinomycetota bacterium | reverse complement strand
TGCAATAACTTCGGAATTAAAGGATATAGACAAGACCGAGCTTATTACCCGGATGGTGTCCCTGGAATTTAACCGGTTTCTGGACTATTACCGTAATGCGAAGGACCTTAATATTGATTTTTCCAGGAAGGATCACCCCAGGGGAAGGGATAACAATAAGGATACAAAAAGCATATTTATCAATTTGGGCACAATTGACGGCTTCAATAATGAGCGGATGCTTAAATATTTAAAAGAAATAACTGCGCTTCCTCCGGAAGCTTTTAAGCGTATAAATATGAAAGGCGTATACTCCTTTATTGATGTAAGATCAAAATACCTGGCTTGTTTTATCGAGGCTTTTGATAACGAAGTCTTTAAGGGCAGGAAAGTTAGAGTAGACAGCTCAGAAAGAAGCAGGAATAAAAAATCTTTTTCAACGGGCAACAGGAAAAATTTCTGGAAAAGCAAGTCCGGGAAAAATAGAATAGTTCATTAAAGGTTACAAATCATGGAAATTCGTAATGTGGCTATTATCGCCCACGTTGATCATGGCAAAACCACTCTTGTCGATTCTTTTCTACGCCAGTCAAAAACAAAATTGAACAAGGAAGATGCCGCTGCCGACTGCATAATGGACAGCAATGAACTTGAAAGGGAAAGGGGTATAACAATATTTTCGAAAAATGCCTCTATAATATGGCGCGGCATAAAGATAAACATCATAGACACGCCGGGCCATGCAGATTTTGGAGGGGAGGTCGAGAGAGTTTTAAAAATGGCCGAGGGTTCACTACTTCTGGTTGATGCTCAGGAGGGCCCTATGCCGCAGACAAGATTTGTATTAAAAAAAGCGCTTGAACTTAATCATAAGATTATCGTAGTGATAAATAAGATTGATAAACCCAATTCAAATATAAATAAGGCATTAAATGATACTTTCGACCTCTTTATCGTTCTTGGCGCAGATGATAAGACCGCAAACTTTCCTGTTGTCTATACCTCTTCAAGAATGGGGAAATCAGGCTTGAAGCCTGATTTGAACCTGATGCAGGACATTACCCCATTATTTGATGAGATCATAAATTATATTCCTTCCCCCGGCGGATGCGAGGATCTGCCTTTGCAGATGCTTGTGACTTCAATAAGCTGGGATAATTACAGGGGCCGCATGGCAACATGCCGCATATATAATGGAAAGGTTGAATCAGGCCAGGAAGTAATGCAGATAAACCGGGAAGGAAGGAACAAAAAATGCCGGCTCACATCACTGATGACTTTCCAGGGGCTTGCCAGGAATGAGATCAGCCAGGCGGCAGCCGGAGAAATTGTGGCAATTGCAGGTATACCGGATATTATGATAGGCGAAACAGTGGCTGATATTGACAGGCCGGCTGCCCTTCCGCTTATAGATATAGAGGAACCTACGGTTAAAGTGAATTTTTCTGTCAACAACTCTCCTTTTGCTGGAAAGGAGGGCCAGTTTACCACTTCAAGGCAGCTCAGGGAAAGATTGTATAAGGAACTTGAGAATGATGTCGCATTAATGGTTGAAGATAATCCTGCAGGCGGCTGGATCGTCTCAGGAAGAGGTGAATTCCACCTGGCTATTTTTATTGAAAGATTGCGCAGGGAGGGCTATGAGCTGCAGGTTTCCCAGCCGCAGGTGATAACTAAGACTATCGAGGGGAAAAGATATATACCATATGAAGAGATTTTTATATCCGTTCCAGAACAGTATTCAGGTTCAGTGATACAAAAGCTGCAAAGCCGCTACGGGCTGATGAAAAAAATGGAAAAAAGCGAAGGATTCACATATCTTGAGTTTATAATACCCACACAGGGTTTGTTTGGATACAGGCGGGATTTCATGACCGATACCCACGGCAGCGGAATAATGAACAGTCTTTTTTATTCTTATCTTGAGGATAAGGGCGAATGGAAAAAAAGGGAAAGGGGTTCAATGGTCGCATGCGAAAGCGGGATAACGCGTTTATATGGATTGACCAATCTGCAGGACAGGGGAGAGCTGTTCTATGGAGCCGGGTCCAGCGTATATAAAGGCCAGGTGGTCGGCCAGAATTCCCGTAAAGTGGATATATGGGTTAATGTATGTAAGGAAAAACAGCTGTCAAATATGCGGTCAAAGGGTGAAGGGGGCATGGAACATTTCAATGTTCCCAGGACAATGAGTCTTGATGATGCCCTGGAATATATTGATGACACCGAACTTGTTGAGGTAACGCCAAAATCCATACGCATCCGAAAGAAAGCATTAAGCGAACTTGAGGCAAAAAGGAGCAGGAAAGTCCTTGCGGACTAAAGGTTCCGGCAGCATTTAAATCATAATGTTATCATAAAGAATAATATGAAGTAATAAACTCGCGTTCATTAGATGGTCCGGTTAAATAAAGATGCTATGCATCAATTGTTGGGGATAATAAGGAATATGGTATTAAAAATAATGTTAAGGGTCAAAAATTTTGAATAATTGAAAATAGTTTTTTTAATGATATATTTTAAGATAACACACTAAAATTTCAATAAAAATACTTAATTGGAGAGATAATGGCCGACAATAGCAGAGTATATTATCTTGATATAAGGAAAAAACAAAGTAAAGGCCTTGTGGAGAGGCTTGGAGATGCCATTGAGAATAAAAACATGCTATCCGGTATCAAGAATCTTGATAAGGTAGCAATAAAACTTCATTTTGGCGAAAGAGGTAATTTTTCGTATATCAGGACGCCCTTTATACATAGAATAGTCGAGTTAGTCAAAAATAGCCATGGCATGCCGTTTTTGACTGACAGCAATACGCTTTATCATCATAAGAGGGAAAATGCTATTGACCATATAATCACAGCTGCCATAAATGGCTTCAGTTACGAGACTGCTGGCTGTCCGATAATCATCTCTGACGGGTTAATAGGCAAGGACTACAGAACGGTAAAGATAAAGGGAAATCATTTTGATGAAGTCTATATAAGCAGTGCTGTATTTTTTGCTGATTTTATTATAGTTGCTACTCATGTCACTGTTCATCCTATAGCGGGGATAGGCGGCTCCATAAAGAACCTGGCCATGGGAGGCGCTTCTGTAAAAGGTAAATTCAAACAGCATTCCGAGTTTGTCCCCGGTCTGACTGAAAAAAAATGTACGCTGTGCGGAAAATGTATTGAGGCCTGTGGTTATAATGCCATTAAAAAGGGAGAAAAGCACATAATACTAATTGAAGATAACTGTGTTGGATGCGGGGAATGTGTGAGCAGCTGCCGATACAGAGCACTCCGTCCAAAATTTGGTAATGAGATAAAGAAGCTTCAGGAAAAAATGGTTGAATATGTTATGGGTATTAAAAAGACTAAAGACAGTGAGATACTCTATATCAATTTCTTACTAGACATAATGCCTCATTGTGACTGCAGGGACCTCTCACTTGTCCCATTTGTTTCCGACCTGGGGATACTTTTTTCATATGATCCTGTGGCTGTAGACCTTGCATCTCTGGACCTTATAAATTCCGTTCCCTTCAACCCCGTATCAGAGTTCAGCAAGGACAATAAGGTCAAGGACAAGTTCAGGTCAATAACTAAAGACACAGAATGGAAATGGCAGTTTGATTACGGTCAAAAAATGGGAATCGGAAGCAAACAATATAAACTGATAGATATTTAAAAGCCTGAACCCTTTGAACAAACAAAAAAACAATCAAAAAATGATGAATAGAAGAGGATATTACATACTGGCCGGGATAGCGGTCATCTATATTGTGGTGGGTATAATATTTTTAACCGGGCCCGGTACAGGTTTTTTTGGCTTTTTTGTACGCTTTTTTGCCCTTTTTGGATTTACAACACTTTCAATTACCGCCATGATGTCGCCGTTTTTAAAGGAGATATCCAGTTATTTTGGCAAACCGTTTATAAAGGTACATCATATTTTTGCCTATACCGGCCTGGCCCTTATAACTCTCCATCCGGTTACAAATGCAATACAGACAGGAGATATATCAGTTTTTTTGCCTGTATTTTCTTCCTGGTCTGATTTCTGGATATATGCCGGCAGGCTGGCACTTATATTTCTATATATTGGGCTTTTGGCTGTACTCATCCGCCGCAAGATAAGACCATGGCGTATACTGCATATGATAGTATATCTGGTGCTGTTTATGGCATTTATACACGGCTTACTCATAGGAACAGACCTGTATAATACCGGGATGATTGTCATATTTTCCATACTGATGGCGCTGGTATTTTTATCCTTTATTTTAAAAAGGATCAAGCTGGCAAGAAGATAATTGCCGGAATCGCTTCTAACAGGATTGTCATGGATGTTATTTATAAGGTCTGAGTCACAGCCTGGTCCGGAAACCGTCATAAGCAACTGTGACTTTTACTGCTCCTCCTGAATACTGCTCTATTTTTTTATCGAGGTCTTTTTTATCCATGGTGACTACCTGTTTACCGCAGTGGGTTATAAAAAGTTTTTCTATTTTATATTCCTTACACCAGTTTATAACTGTCTTTATCCTGGTGTGGCCGAATAATACCCCATCCTTATTTCTCACCATATTAGTATAAAGACTGGAACCGTCGGCCACAAGACAGTCAAGATTGATAAAGGCTTTTTCCTTTCCGGATTTTATATCTATAAGGTCAGGCGCATAGATGATATTTTTGCCGCCCTCTACACGATAGCAAACCGCGGGACATCTGAAGGAATGTATGACTTTCAAAGGGGTTATCCGGAGATCCTTTAAATCCATTTCTTTACCCTCTTCGATAATCTCTGGGTTTGCCGGTTTATGAGTGCTGTAATCATATGTGGTCCTGGTAAGGTAAACCGGGATCTTTATCGATGGTTCGTCTTTCAGAGTCCATATATAATGATCAGGATGGGCATGGGTAATAAAAAGACCATCAAAAGTGTGTATCGTCTTCTCAAGCGCCGGGCTGTGTTTTTCTCCGTAGTCTATTAATATCCTGGTATTCTTATAACTCACAATAAGTGAGGAATGATATTTATGACTGCGGCTGCTTTCTTCTATCTCGCCCCGTGTACCGGGAAATTCCAGTATCATATAATTATCTCAGATCATGTTTTATGGCCCCAGAACATTATATAGGATACCAGGCAGCAAACCAAACAAGAAAGCATTGTCAGTATGAAACGGCAGGGATAATGCCAGCGCTTATATAAAAGATCATGGTCTATTTATGAAATTAAAAAAAATATCAATGATGTGTCATAATAATAATATAGCTTTATTTAAAGCAGGAAAAAACCATAAGGAGGAAAAATTGGAGAAAATGGAGTACAGCATTAAAAAGGAGTTTCCGGATGACATAATATATGAAAACGTCTATCCATGTATTTCCCTGTATATGCCCACACACAGGTACTCACCGGATAATAAGAAGGACCCCATATTATATAAAGACCTTCTGGGAAAGATAACGGACACACTGAAAGAAAGTTATAAGAAAAACAACCTGGAGTCTTTACTCAGCCCGTTCCGCCAGATAGGGGCAGATAAGGACTTCTGGAACAATACACTGGAGGGTACAGCCATATTATGTAATCCAAAAAGATGTGTTGTATATAGGCTAAATACTTCAGTCCCGGAAATCTCTATTGTCTCTGAAAGCTTCCATATCAAACCGCTTATAAGGTTTTTCCAATCAATGGACAGGTTTCATCTCCTTGGTCTCAGCCAGGGCGATTTTGCAATGTGGGAGGGCAATAAGTATGGGATAGAAAAGATCGATCTTGAGCCGGGGACTCCCGTGACCATAGAAGAGGTGCTGGGAGAAGAGCACCCCCAGTCATACCTGTCTTACGGGGCCTATGGAAAGTCTGATGGAAATGCCATGTATCATGGCCATGGCGGAAAGAAAGATGCCATAAAAGATGACATCGTCAGGTTTTTCAGGTATGTAGACAGATTCGTCCTGGATAATTATTCCAGGAAACAGGACCTGCCCCTTATACTGGTATCATTGAGTGAACATTACGGGATGTTTAAAAAGATAAGCCAGAATCAAAACCTGGTCCCATTGGTAATAAAGGATTCCTATAAAGCCCTGGATGAGGATAAGATTCTTGATGAGGCATTAAAGATAATAGAAGTCCTGTATAAGGAAAAAATTGAACATATCATCGAATCATACAAAAATGCAGAAGCCGGTCTCCAGGGTTCAGGAGACCTGGAGCAGGTGGCAATGGCTGCCGTAGAAGGAAAAGTTGATACTATTATGATCGAAGCTGAGAAGATGATACCTGGAAGGATCAATGATATGACTGGAAAAATAGTTTACGGTGATGAGAAGGACCCTGAATTTGATGACGTACTTGATGACCTGGCGGAATCAGTCATGAAGAAAAAAGGTAAAGTCCTGGTGCTTCCTGAAGATGATATGCCGGTCAGTACGGGAGCCGCTGCCATATACAGATACAAATAGATCCGTGAAGCCTTTTGTCATTTATTGACTGCTGGTGTCTATTCTGGTAATGCGCCATTTACCACCGGTTTTTTCCACAGTTGTCTCTATGGCGTAATTTCCCCAGAGCTCATTCGCACCAGACTGCAGTACCTGGTATTTTGACTGGCTGATCTTATTGACAGTATAATCCTTACCAGTATCGATCAACATGGGGCCGTCCCTGGGGATGATATAAAGTCCTCCGTCTTTCATCTCATAAAACTGGTTGACATATTCTTCTGCTATAGAAGGATCAGATACCTCGCTTAAGTATTCAATAAGTCCCTGCTTTGTATCGAAATCCAGTACACGGTAATCCTGGTCTATCTCCTGAATAAGCCTTTTTTGAAATTCATCCAAAATATATTCCAGTGGGGGAGAGCTATCACTTTCATCTTCTTTTTCTGTCTGATCATTATTTTCACTGGCCAGGGTACTTCTTTCCTGCTCTGCGGCATCTTCTTCTGCTGGTGTTTTATTACCACCAGTTTCATAGGAACAACTGCCGGAGATAAGTATGATCGCCGCTAAAATAATCAATAATATTTTCATTTCCATTCCTTTCAAAATCAAAGATTTAATACAGGGTATAAGAAATTCTTATACTTGCTGGATCTATAAATAATCTCCTGACCTTAAAAAATTCATTGTAATAACGGATTGCCTGACTAAGAAAATCCTACTCAACAGACAGCTGGTAGATGTTTCCATCAAAGGCGGTAAAATATAGTTCACCATCTGCATCCAAACCGAAAGAACTGATATTAAGGCCCGTTTCTGCCAGGATGAAATTCCTGGCTGTTTCCTGAGGAGTATAAGCCAGTCCCCATATATTCCCTGAGACAAAGTCTGCGTATACATATATCCCTTCCAGCATAGGGAGGCTTTCACCATGATACACATATCCTCCGGTTACGGAACTGCCCCGGGAATGGTCATATTCATACACAGGAAGGACCAGCCCCCGGGTATCACAATCTGAGGGAGGTTCATAGCACTGGCTTCCTTCCATGATATTCCATCCGTAATTCTTTCCTTTTTCTATTATATCTATCTCTTCTATCTGGTCTTGTCCCACATCTGCAGCCCATAGCCTGCCGTTGGCAGTATCAAAACTGAAACGCCAGGGATTTCTCAGCCCATAGGCAAATATCTCCTGGCGAAAACCCTGGTCATTACCGATGAAAGGGTTGTCCCCGGGGATGGAATAGGCAAGACCATCCTGATTTCCATCTATGTCTATCCGCAAGATATTCCCCAAAAGGGTGGTCCGGTTTTGTCCATTACCCCCGGGATCGCCGGCACTCCCTCCATCACCGGTACCAATATACAGATAACCGTCTGGTCCAAATGCCAGCTGACCGCCATTATGGTTTGAGTATGGCTGGCTGAAAGTAAGAAGTATCTCTTCACTTTCAGGATCTGCTTTTTCAGGGTCTTTGCTGGAAATATTATACTCTGAGATCACTGTGCCTTCCGGACCGGTATAATTCAGGTAAAATAGGCCATTTTCGGAAAAACCCGGGTGAAATGCCAGACCCAGAAGACCCATCTCATTTCCGCCGTCATCCACCCTGTCCCGGATATCAAGGAACAGTGATGACCCACCGTCCGGATATATGGTCAAAATCTTTCCTGCCTGCTCCACGATGAATATTCTCCCACTGCTGTCTCCCGGGACATGAAAACCCAGGGGTCTCTGGAATGAAAGTCCAGGGAAAGCATTTACCGCCTGGAAGTCTCCTTCCATACCTGCCAGCTTTTCCAGATCTGTTTCCGGACTACTGCCTTCTTCGGCCCCGCCATCCTGTACCTCTTCATTTCCAGGGCTTTGGCTATCCAGTTCCGGATCAGGTGTTTCCTCCGGGACAGGATCATCTTGCCGAACAGTATCTTCGGCAGCGGTCTCTTCGGGTTCCGGGCTGCAGCCTGGCAGTATAATAAGAAAAGCCAGGGCTATCGATACAAAAAATATAGAAGTTTTTTCCATAATAAATCTCATAATATCATTATATAACAGATCTTTTTGCTTTTCTTATCCCGGCAATTTACGGGATAATTTATATGATACCGCCTGGATATCCTGTCGAGCAGCAGCTGGAGCAATGACAGCTCATCTCTGTCCAAGAAAAGGCTTAAGTATCATCCTGACAAAGGGGTTAAGGTAGCGCCTCTTCTCAGTAAAATAGGTTATATATAGATCAAGGCAGCGCAGACTGTATGCAATGGTAATAAGTATCAGGAATAAGCACCAGTAGTAGTTTCCTTCCCAGGCCCACATAAAAAAGGAAAATAAAAACAAGCCTATTCCCACCCCCAGGAAAGAATCCTTTACCAGAAATGATGCTAAAGGAATAAATACCAGAAACAGGACCGGTATGGAAAGGGGGGAGAGGTATATCAGGGAGCCCACCAGAACCCCTGTTCCCTTGCCGCCCTTAAATCTTATGGCAAACATCCAATTATGCCCGATGGTGGTAAAGACTACGGCAAGCATAGGGATAAATTGATGATGATCAAAAAACAGGGAGGACAGCCATACTATCAGCAGGCCTTTTCCTATATCGATGATGATCACGGTTATTCCCAGTGGTTTTCCCAGTATAAAAAGGGCATTGGTCCCGCCCACATTTTTATTTCCCGACCTGCTAATATCGATGCCCTTTATCCTGCCGGCAATATATGCTGTAGGGAAAGAACCGATCAAATATGCTCCCAGGAAGATCAGAAAAGTATTTAAATAGAAATTGTCTGTCAGCATTTATTATTTCTGCAAGATATAATAAAAAGAATGATACCATATTAATATTATGGAAAAAACTTTTAATCAACAGTTCCGTAAATAAGTATGGTAAAATAAATATAAAGCCATAAGACAGGGAAGAGGAAATGGAAAAAAGAGATCTTGGCAGGACCGGCCTTAAGACAAGCTTACTGGGTATGGGGGGTTTTCACCTTCTGGAGATACATCTGGAAGATGCAGGGACTCTCCTTAACTATTACCTGGACAGCGGCGGCAATTATATAGAGACTGCGGAAAGCTATGGCGACGGTCATTCTGAAGAAAAGATAGGCAGGACAGTCTCAGGCAGAAGGGATGAGTTTATGCTGGCTACCAAGACTGTAAAAAGGGATAAGAGATCATACCTGGAAAGCCTGGACGGAAGTTTAAAGAGACTGCGCACCGATCATATAGACCTTCATATAATCCATGGTATCGGCGCTTTAATTCCCCGGGGAGGCAACAGGTTTGACGAATTGGATCAGATACTGGCACCTGGAGGAGCCCTGGAAGCGGCAGAAGAGGCCAGAAAAAAGGGCAAGATCCGGTTTCTTGGCATCTCCATGCATGGCCAGCCCGATGTCCTTATCGAGTCGATTAAAAGCTATCCTTTTGATGCAGTGATGGCTACCATAAATTATTTTGACAGGTTTAACTTCCCCAGGATCGAGGAAGTGCTGTTGCCGGAAGCCCTGAAGAGGGATATGGGTATTATACTGATGAAGCCCGTGGCAGACGGTTATCTATGGAGATCAGCGGAAACTGCCTTCAGGTACGCCATGGACCGGCCGGTCTCGGTAGTGGTAACTGGAGCAAATACCAAAAAGATGCTGAAGCAGGATATTGAATATGCCATGAACTTTAAACCGCTGACTGAAAATCAGATCCAGGATATATTCAGGGATGCGCCCGAACTGGGACAATATGTTTGCAGGCAGTGCGGGGAATGCCTACCCTGTCCCGAAGGGATAGATATACCCCGGCTGTGTAAAATTGAAGGATATTTTGACCGTCAGATGGATTACGGAGTAGTTGATAATACTTCGGATTTTGCCCTCAGGGAAAGGCTTAAGCACTGGTATGGCGGACAGGAGATCGCCAGACAGGCTTACGCTAAGCTAGATAAAAAAGCAGACAATTGTACAGGATGCGGGGAATGCATTCCCAGGTGCCCCTATAATATTGATATAATAAGGAAGCTTAAGAATATTGACTTTAAGCTGGGAAATGAGACTGTATTCTAGTCCCTGTCACTGTTTCCGGACAATTTTTTCAGCTTATCGGTAAACTCTTTTATTTTTTCATCTACTGTATGGTTTATGGAGCCGGCGGGAAACTTGCCTTTCCTGTCCCTTTTACCTGCCCTGATCCCGGTCAGAAGTTCTATGCCCTCATCTATAGTCTTTACACCATAAATATTAAATTTTTTGTCTTTTACTGCTTCTACCACTTCTTCCTTCAGCATCAGGTTCTTTATATTGCCATATGGTATCAGGACTCCCTGTCTGCCGTTTAGACCCTTTAATCTGCAGACTTCAAAGAAGCCTTCTATTTTTTCATTAACGCCTCCGATAGCCTGGACTTCGCCTTTCTGGTTTACAGAACCGGTCACTGCCAGGTTCTGATCGATGGGTGCTCCGGATATGGCAGACAGCATGGCATATAGTTCGGCGCTGGAAGCGCTGTCTCCTTCAACTCCGCCATAACTCTGTTCGAATACTATCCTGGCAGAAAGGTTCAAAGGACGGTCTATGGCATATTTTTCTGTAAGGTATCCCGATAGTATAAGTACCCCTTTGGTATGTATGGGACCGCCAAGTTTTGTCTCTCTTTCAATATCTATTATCCCCGCTTTTCCCATACCTATGGATGCAGTTACCCTGGAAGGCTTTCCAAATGCATAATCCCCTGTATCCAGTACTGAAAGGCCGTTTACCTGGCCTGTCATGCTGCCGTCTGTGGAGATGAGAATGGTTCCATTTTCTATCATCTCTTTTATCTTTTCCTGGATGAGGTTGGAACGGTAATGTTTCTCCTCTATAGCTTTTTCAATATGGGAAGCTTCAATATATTTACTGCCTTTGTCCCTTGCATAATAATCAGCCTCCATAACGATATTCGATATTTCTGAGAACCGGGTGGATATCTTTCCCTGGTCTCCTGAAAGTCTTACACCATATTCCAGTACCTTTGCCACAGCACCAGACCTAAGGTGCGACATATCCTCCTTGGTGCATAATGTGCATATAAAGCGGGTATAGTCCCTGATATTTTTTTGGGAATTTTTCATTGAAAGGTCATAGTCTGCCTTGATTTTAAACAGTTTTTTGAAGTCGCTGTCCATTTTGTAGAGTATATTGTAATGATATGGGCTGCCGATGAGTATTACCTTGACATCCAGGGGAATAGGTTCCGGCTTGAGGCTTTTTGTGGACACCACTCCCAGTTTTTCGCTGATCTCCTCTATTATGATCTTATTGTCCCTTAAGGACATCTTGAGGCTGTCCCAGGAAAAGATATTTTTAAATAGATCCTCTACCGGCAGTACTAAAAATCCTCCGTTTGCCTTATGCAGGGAACCGGAACGGATCATGGTAAAGTCGGTCGAAAGCACTCCCAGCTGAGCCTCCTTTTCTATTCGCCCAAAAAGATTCTTATGAGTGGGATTTTTTTCTATGATAACAGGAGCGCCTTTAAGCCCCGAATTATCTACCAAGACATTTACCATATATTTTTTGAAAGGAAGCTCTTTCATCCAGGGGAAAATAGCCGGCATCGCCGTAGTGGCCGGTTTTTTAGGCAGGAAATCTTTCAGGTTCTTAAGTATGTCCTGCTTCATATTTTCAATATATTCCAGGACCTGGTCATTTTCACGGTATTTATCCCTGATATCATCAAGGTATTTTTC
>CAYPXQ010000051.1:0-2711 GCA_964414685.1 uncultured Actinomycetota bacterium | reverse complement strand
TGCCAGGTTAGTGATAGGAAGTACTGTGGTAGACCCAGAGATATTAAGTTCCTGGCCATCAAACTTTTTAGCTTCCCCGGCAGAAGTATCCTCCGCTGCTGTTTCCTCTGCTGCTGCTTCCTCAGCCGGCTTACAACCTGCAAATACAGTGCTTGCTATTAATACTATAGCAAGTGCAAGGCTAACAATCATCCATATTTTTTTAGACAATTTTTTCTCCTTTCTTATAATAAAATTAGCCGTGACAATATCACTGGGAGATTCTAGCAATAGAGGGGAAGGGTGTTGTTAAGAAAAAATTAAATAATTGTTAAAAAAAGATTAAATGCCGTTTGCCAGCTTGTAGCCGTATCCGTGTACCGTTCTTATATATTTCTTGCCGAACTCCCGGTATGACATCTTTTCCCTGATCCTCCTCACATGGACATCCAGGGTACGCGTATCACCGAAATAGTCCTCTCCCCAGATGTTCTTTATAAGCTCCATCCGGGGGACCAGTTCATTAATATTCCGGATGAGCATGATAAGGACCTCAAACTCCTTTGGATTGAGCTTTACGGGATTATCATCAATGGAAAGGTCATGCCTTTCCTGATTGATATTTAGTTTGATATCGCCGAACATATACTCATCTTGGAGAGGTTTTGCATTTCTGGCCCTGCTTTCTTTTTTGGCCCTTTTCAGGATATTTTTTACCCTGGCCATAAGTTCCCGGATGCCGAACGGCTTTACCACATAATCATCGGCGCCCAGTTCCAGCCCCAGCACCTTGTCAAATTCCTCGCTTTTTGCACTAAGTATGATAACTGGCACATCGGTATTTTCTTTAATATCCCTGCAGATATCAAAGCCGTCCATATCGGGAAGCATAAGGTCCAGGATCACAAGGTCAGGTTTTTTTGCATTGAAAAAATCAAGGAAGCTCCTGCCGTCTTTAAAACCCCTTGCATCATACCCGTTCTTATTGAGGTTATATTCTATTATCTCAAGAATATTTTCTTCATCGTCGACAACATAAACCGATTTTGCCATAATACTTTTAGGTTAATTATTAAAATCATACAATTTCTATAAATCTATCACATTTTTTAATATTTTTGCAAAAATCTTTACCGGATTTAATATTAATTTAACTTATTTTTATTATCCCTGGGGAATCTGATTATAAACCTGGTCCTTACACCCGGCATGCTCTCCACATCGATTTTGCCGCCATGAAGGTCTACTGTGTGTTTTACGATGGATAGTCCCAGTCCCGATCCTATCCCTTTTGCAGATGTGTCAGATTTTCCCCTGTAAAACCTCTGGAAGATGTATGGGATATCCTCTTTTCTTATGCCCATACCATTATCAGTAAACGCCATGACTATATGGTCTTTTTTATCCTCTATGGAGACATCTATGCGGGAGCCTCTTCCGGAATAGAAAATAGCATTTTCCAGGATATTCCTTACCAGCTGGCTCATGAGCTCCCGGTCAGTCTGGTAAAATATTGACCTGTCAGAACAGGCGAGATCTATGGTAATATCATTTTTCCTGGCCAAAAAATCCAGCGATCTTATTATATCCTTTATTATTGTAACCAGGTCATTGTCTTCCTGGAACAGTACATTCCTCCTGTATTCTATCCTGGAGAGATCCAGTACGTCTTTTATAAGGAAATTCAGCCTCTCTACTTCTTTCAGGCTTTTACCCAGATAATTTTTTATCATCCCGGGGTCATCGTCACCTGATTCCAGGATAGTCTCTATGTATCCCTTAATGGAAGTAAGCGGGGTCCTCATCTCATGAGACACATTGGCAACAAACTGGCTCCTCAGCTTCGAGAATTCTACCTCTCTGGTAGCATTGTCCATTATTATCAAAATACTGGTCCCTTCGTCGGTTCCGGGCGGGGCCTGTATAGGGACAGCCTCTATGCTCAGATACAGGTCTTCATCGCTGTAGAAAACCACATCTTCACTCATAGGGGCATTATTCACCATCACTGCTGTTATAAGGTCTTCCAGTTTTTTATTGTTGAATACCAGTACAGTCTTCTGCTGCAGTATCTTCCGGGGATCGATATAGAAAAGATTTGACAGGGCTTCGTTTATCATCAGTATTTTCCTGTTTTCATCTATCAACAATATGCCCTGGGTAATATTATCCAATAAGGTGTTCAGGATGCGGGAGCTTTTCTTTATTTCAGAAGAGAAACTGTTTATAAAGTCCCTTATATCTTCCATATCACCATTGGTCAGCTTATCTTTCCCGGCCGGTCTCCAGGCGGTATCGATCTCGCTTAAACTGTCAGTAAGTGTTTCCGAGAACCTGGTAAAACGGGAATAGATTTTTCTCTTCTGCAGCCAGAAATACAGCACAAGACCCGCGGACCCAACCACCAGGAGGCTAAGGATAGTTATGTATAAATATAAGGGCATATTAAAATAATACTAATTTTTCAGGATAATAGCATTATATCAAAACCAGTGGTATTAAAACATTATGAAGAGATATATAAAAAGTGGTGGCGAGACGCAGAATTGAACTGCGGACACATGGATTTTCAGTCCACTGCTCTACCAACTGAGCTATCTCGCCAGGAGGTGACTAAAACTACTCAAATAAAATGGCGGAGCTGACGGGATTTGTTCTTTCGTCTCGCCTATGGCTCGCTGCAGAGACGCAGACTCCTTCGCTTCGCTTCGTCCGTCTTTTCAAATCCCGGA
>CAYPXQ010000050.1:0-3602 GCA_964414685.1 uncultured Actinomycetota bacterium | reverse complement strand
GGTGGATTGCTGCCGGCCTGGGCATATTATCGCTTATTGCAGTCCTTTTATTCGGATATGAAGTCCATGGCTCCAAAAGCTGGATAGACCTGGGCCTTTTTCCCATCCAGCCTTCTGAGTTTGCCAAGGTGTTCATGATAATCACATTATCGGTCATCCTGTCAAAACGCAGGACAGAGAAGGAAAACCGAGCATCCTTCAAAAAAGTAGCCCCGGCATGCCTGGCGGCAGCCATCTTTATCATGCTGGTGCTCCTGGAACCTGACTTCGGTACCGCCATTATATACCTGTCGATATTTGTGGGTATGCTTTTTGTCTCCGGAGCCAATTTTTTCTATGTCCTGGCAATAATGGCGGCAGCGGCGGGAGGATTCTTCGGAGCTCTCAAAATGGGTATAATAAAACAGTACCAGCTTGACAGGATACTGATATTTCTAAGGCCGGATGTCTCTACTGCGGGAGCCGGGTACAACCTCCACCAGTCCAAAATGGCCATAGGCTCGGGAGGACTTACAGGCAAGGGTCTTTTTCTGGGAACCCAGACCAACCTCAGCTATGTGCCGGAACACCATACCGACTTCATATTCTCGGTTATAGGTGAAGAGCTGGGATTTCTGGGGGGTTTTATAGTAATAGCGCTCCTGGGTTTTATCATATGGAGATGTTTTGCCACAGCTTCCAGGGCCAACAATAGTTTCGGGATGCTGGCCGCTTCCGGAGTGGGCTTTATGATACTTACCCAGGTAGTGATAAACATCGGCATGACTATAGGCATAATGCCCATAATCGGGATACCGCTCCCCTTCTTAAGCTCCGGCGGCTCCAGCCTTTTATCCACCATGCTGGGGGCAGCCCTGGTCTCAACAGTCAATATATACAGGGATACCCGCAAGGACCATGAGATAGCATATGAATATTTCTCTGAACCTATATAGGAAAAAATGGATGATATAAAGACATTATCATACGGCAGGCTCCAGGATGTCCTAAAGGATGTGGAAAAGCCAGGAAGGTATATAGACTGCGAAATAGGGGTCTCAAGCAAAATGCTGCCAGACCTGGATGACCATAGCGTGCTGGCAGCCCTGGCATTTCCCGATATCTATGATGTGGGGATGCCCAATCTGGGACTGCAGATCTTATATGGCATAATAAACAGCCATAAAGATCTTTCCGCCGAAAGGGTCTTTGCTCCCTGGGTGGATATGGAAGAAGCCATGAGGAAGGAAGGCATAAGGCTTTTTTCCCTGGAAAACCGCATATTTCTTGAAAGTTTTGACCTTATAGGTTTCAGCCTGCAGCATGAACTTCTCTATACTAATGTACTCAATATGCTCGACCTTTCCGGCCTTGACCCAGTGGCGGAAAAAAGAGGGCCCTGCGACCCTGTCGTATGCGCTGGAGGTCCGGCGGTGTTCAACCCGGCGCCCATGTCGGCTTTTATGGATTTTATGCTCATAGGAGACGGCGAAGAGATGATCGTCCCCATACTGGAAAGGCTCTCCGGATACAGGGCGGGAAAGATAAGCAAGAAAAAGTTTCTGGAGGAGATCTCCGGTCTGGATGGGGTATATATCCCTTCCGCTTATAAGTACCATTATTCAACCTCAGGCATGATAGAGAAGATCGATCCTCCGGGAAAAGTAAAAAAGGCAGCTGTGGCAGATCTTGACAGCCATTGTATAATCACCAGGCCTGTAATACCCAATATAAGGACAATACATGACCGATATGCCGTAGAGATAATGCGGGGGTGCGGACGGGGGTGCAGGTTCTGCCAGGCCGGTTTCATATACCGGCCGGTAAGGTCCAGGGATGCCGCCGGTCTTATAGACCAGTGCCTGGAGGGGCTTCAAAATACCGGCTATGACGAGATATCGTTCCTTTCCCTGTCCACCACCGATTACGGGGGACTGGAACAGCTCATACAGGGATTGCGGGAAAAAACACAGGACCAGAGGCTTTCCATGTCCCTGCCTTCCATGAGGCTTGACACTTTCGGCCTCAGGATGGCGGAACTTGTCCGGCAGGGAAAGAAGACCGGGCTTACATTTGCCCCCGAGGCGGGAAGCCAGAGGATGAGGGATATAATAAATAAGAATATTACCGAGACCCAGATAATGGAATGCATAGATTCTGCGCTGGGAAAAGGCTGGGAAAAAATAAAGCTGTATTTCATGATAGGTCTCCCGGGTGAGACCGTGGAAGACATAAGGGAGACAGCGTCCCTTATATGCCGTATAGCGACACGGGCCAGGAAAGCCATGCAGGGTAAAAAGAGGAAAAGATTCAGTATGAATGTAAGCATCAATGTTTTCAATCCCAAGCCGTTTACGCCTTTCCAGTGGGCTCCCCAGGAAAAAAGAGAAAGCCTGGAAAAAAAATTCAGGATCATCCTGGATAATGTCCCCGGCAGGCATATAAACATAAGCTGGAGCGACATTGAAAGAAGCAGGATCGAGTGCGCCCTGTCCCGCGGCGACACCCGCATGGGCAGGGTGATACTGGCAGCCTGGAAAAATGGAGCCCGATTTGACAACTGGACGGACCATTTCAATCCTGGTGCCTGGTCCGCAGCCTTCGAGGAAAGCAATATGGATGCAGATTCATATGCCGGCCGGGAATACGGCACCAATGAGATACTTCCCTGGGATACGGTTGACATAGGGATCAAAAAACAGGTCTTTTTGTCCGGCTACAGGAAGGCTCTGGAGATGATAAGAGCGGGTAAGTGATCCATGGAAAAAAAATTAAGGTTCAGGTTCTCCAAGACAGGCATGCTTAAGTATCTGTCACATCTGGACATGATAAATATGATCATAAGGGCTATGAGGCGTGCCGGGATAAAGGTAAAGTATTCAGCAGGCTTTAACCCCAGGCCTGTGATAACCTTTGGCCCGCCTATTCCCCTGGGCGCGGAAAGCGAAGCCGAGTATGCTGATGTGACACTGACTGAAAACATATCTCCAGATGACTTTGTCTCTGTGATGAACCTTAAACTGGAACAAAAGATCATCATAAGCGGGGCCAGGGATATTCCTGCAGGAGTAAAGAGCCTGATGAGCCAGGCAGATATTGCAGAGTATGAGATATGCCTGGCAGGAGACAGGACCGGGGGCAGGCTCCGGGAATTGGCGGATCGGGTGATGCGGGACCCGGGAATGAAGGATTCTGTATACCAGGCATCTGCAGGGGGAGAAAAGGGGCAGGAAGAGGACAGGATCATTATATGTGGGTATACAAAGACGGCAAAAGGCAGGAATGACAGGGTCTTTAAGTTAAGGGATCTCCTGGAAGCCCTGGACAGGGCATTAAGCGGCACAGATATAAGTATAGAAAGGGTCCTGAGAAAACAATTATTCATCCTGAAAGACGGACAAAAGCTGACGCCATTTGAGGTGTTGCGGTTTTATGTTTAAAATAGGGTATATTTTAAATTATTATTTTTTTATTTTTAAATATTTTTTAAAGAGGAGTATGTGAAAAAGTGAAAAAGGAATTGCTGATAAGCTCCGATCAGAATGAGACAAGGATGGCTATCCTGGAATCCAGGAGTGTGTCCCAGTTGTTCTTTGACCGGAAAAACAAGAAATCGATAGTGG
>CAYPXQ010000049.1:0-2512 GCA_964414685.1 uncultured Actinomycetota bacterium | reverse complement strand
TGTTATCTTAGTCCTACTCATAATTATTTCCTTGTTTTATTGCCTTAGTAGTATTATATAACCTTAGTAAGAAATTGTAAATATTCTGCGGGGTATGGCGCCAGGTATCCAATCATTTTGATGAGTCATTTACAAGCTTGAGCTCTTCTTCATTACCCTTTTTGCCGGATACATTATATGTCCTGCCCTTCCAGCAGACCCCGATATTGTACCGGTACTGAAACACCGAGTTTACTGCTATGGAAAGCAGGTATATGACCGAAAGCGGATGAAGGATGACGTCTATAGCCCTCATCCTGAACCTTATGGCCAGTATTATTTTGGTCAGCATCACCATTATAACCTGCAGAAATATCACATTTGTGACAGCCTGGGGCCAGCTGAAAAGTAGCGCCAGGGAAAGCATTATAAATGGTGCCAGGTGTATGGCCGCCACTGATATAAAGGCTATAGAGATCATCGCCAGCCTGTAGTCGAATGCAGAGAACAGCACCTTGGTATAGCCTTGTACAACTTCCCTGAAATTATGGTACATCCTGCAGTAGAGATTATTGCGTCCGTCAAAGATCATGAACCGGTATCCGCATCTTTTCACCTGCTTTGCTATAAGGACATCTTCCAGTATCTCGCTCTTTACGGAGCCGTGCCCGCCAATGGCCTGGTAAACATCTTTTTTAAACAGCATGAACTGGCCGATGGCTGTACAGAAAAGGGGGCTGCGCGTTTTCCTTATTAATGACAGGGGAAGAAAACCCATTATCATGAAATTGCCCGCCGGCACCATCATCCTTTCATGAATAGTGACCATGATCTGTTTGGCAAAGACTGAAAGCGCATCCAGGCGGAATTTAATAAGGCATGCCAGGGAAGATGATACTGAATCACCAAAATGAAGGGTATCTGCATCGACAAACAGCAAAAATTCTCCCCTGGCGTATTCCGAAAGCTGCTGGCAGGCATAGGATTTTCCCAGCCAGCCCTTTGCCAGCGGTTTTCCATGATAAAGCCTTATCCTGCTGTCCTTTTTGCAGAATCTCTGTACTATATGTAAAGTCCTGTCATTGGAATTATCATCCAGGACCAGTATCTCGATATTGGCATAATCCTGCCTGATAAGCGAGTTAAGGCACCTGCCAATATTTTTCTCCTCATTCCTGGCAGGTATGAGGATGGATACCAGAGGGTTTTTCTCTAAAAAACTTTCCGGGATCCGGTAATTTGCGGTGTTTTTGAACAGCAGGTTGTTTATGATAAAATTTATCATCACAACCAGGAGTATGGCTGCCACTATATACTGATATAGCAAAAAGAGGTCCATAAAAAACCCCGAAACCTTTATTGTCCCGTATTATATCATAAAAAAATAATATAAATATTATATTTATATTATAAAACTAGATCCTGCCGTACTTCCCTGCAGCCTTTTCCCTGAAACTGTCAATGCTTATAATATATCTCCGGTGGGTACCCTCGCCTATTTTTTCCTGTTCATCAAAAGCCTCCACCTTAAATGACAGCTTCCTCCCGTCTATTCCGGTAAGTACTGCCCTGGCAGTGATATTCATGCCAATGGGAGTAGCTGCAATATGTTTGACATCTACTGCTGTCCCTACTGTGGCATACCCCCGGGGAAGCCTGCTGTCAACTGTATTTATAGCCGCTTCTTCCATCAGGGCTACCATGGCCGGGGTAGCGAATACATCTACGCTGCCGCTTCCGTATTTAACGGCAGTATTATCCTGTGAGACTACAGTCCTTGCCTCGCCATCCATATCTGTTTTAAGATCGAATCCTGTCATCTTTATCATCTCCAGTCAATTAGACGAAAGATATTGTTTTTTTCTTCTTATTGTTCTAATTAGTTATATTATAACAGGGGATAAGGACCTTCTTGTACTGGAAAAATTCATATCAATGCCTATAATAGGTCTGCACGGTTTCTGAAAAATATTAAGAAAAAAAAGATATAGGTAAAAACATATAAATACAACAGGGAGGAAAGTTTGAAGGATATACTGGAAAGAAGAAGCATACGTAAATATACTGGACAGGCGGTCTCAGTAAATGACCGGAATATGCTTTTAAAGGCCGCCATGGCCGCACCTTCAGCCGGTAACCAGCAGCCATGGGAATTTATAGTTATCGATGACATTGAGACCTTAAAAACCATGGAAGGATTCCATGAGAGGGGCGGCTATAATATGCTGGGTCACTCCCCGCTGGCCATAGTAGTATGCGGCGACCTTAAAAGGCAGCTGCATGAAGGCTACTGGATCCAGGACTGCTCGGCTGCAGCAGAGAACATACTCATAGCAGCCCATTCACTGGGTCTGGGAGCAGTATGGCTGGGCGCATATCCCAGGCAAAACCGTGTGGCCGGAATAAGAGAACTCCTGGGAATACCGGAAGATGTTTTGCCTCTATGCATAATATCCGTTGGACATCCTGCCGAGAAAAAGAAACCTTCAGACAGGTATGATATTTCAAGGATACATCAAAACAGATGGTAAGA
>CAYPXQ010000048.1:0-6687 GCA_964414685.1 uncultured Actinomycetota bacterium | reverse complement strand
TGTAGAGACTTATGCAAATGTCCCCTACATAATAGATAAGGGCGCAAAAGAATTTTCCAGTGTGGGTACCGAGACCAGCAAAGGCACCAAGATATTTGCCCTTACCGGTGCTGTAGAGAATTCCGGGCTGGTAGAAGTCCCCATGGGTATGTCCCTGCGGGATATAGTCTTTAAGATCGGCGGCGGCGGAAAAGACGGCAAGGCAGTAAAGGCAGTCCAGCTGGGCGGTCCCTCAGGAGGATGTATTCCCGAGAAGCTTCTTGATATAGTGGTTGATTATGAAAAAGTAAAAGAAGTGGGCGCTATGATGGGCTCTGGCGGGATGATAGTCCTGGATGAGGACCAGTGCATGGTAGACCTGGCAAGATATTTCATGGACTTTATACAGGACGAGTCATGCGGACAGTGTACCCCCTGCAGGGTAGGCACCAAAAGGATGCTGGAGATACTGACCAGGATAACTGAAGGAGAAGGGGAAGAAGGAGATATTGAGAAACTGGAAGAGATGGCACATATGATAAAAGAGACTTCATTGTGCGGCCTGGGAAAAACTGCCCCAAACCCGGTCTTGAGCACCATAAGGTATTTCAGGCATGAATACCAGGAGCATATTGATACCCGGAAGTCCTGCAAGAGGCTTCACAGGAAAGCAAAGAAGAAAAAAGTGGAATAGATGACAGAATTTATCGATAATACAGGAATAAGCAAGTCAGACGGAAGCTGCTGCATAACCGGTGACGGCAACAAGGAACCCGATCTTGCCAGCAATATAGAGAACTGCTATCACTGCACCAACCCGGTATGCAGCTGCAGCAATGATTCCAGCTACAAGGATGAACTGGTAAAAAAGATAACCGAAGAAGTACTGGAAGAATAGGCAGGAGACTATGTTCTATTTCTGTAAACGGCATCATGGGGACCGAATGCTATAAATCTTATAGTATCATCTTTTATCTTACTGCAGTCATAGCATAATACTATTTCATCGTCACCTTTCTTTCGGCAAAGCTTGCAGTATTGGAAAATAATTATGAAATTTCTCCTGACAGGAAAACTGTAGTAACCTCTTAAATTACCTTTAAGGGGTTCACCCAGAGCCGCCGGGTTTTCTGCTATCATATCCACTTTTTCTTTTATGGCAGGCTTTAATGAAGAATATTTTTTTAAGGACTTATGGAAGGTATCGCTGAATAATAGATCCATTAAAAGACTTCTTTATATTTATACCAATCAATATCGCCTTTCCTGACCCTTTCAATCGTGCCCATCACAGTCTCCCTGAAATCAGGATCAGCCATAATTATCTCAGTAGGATCGTTTTCCTGGCTGCGTTTAAGGCTCAGTATAAACTGGGTAAAGATCTCCGAAACTGAAGTACGCTGCAGGCTGGCATATTCCCTGGCAAACTCTATAAGGTCTTTGTCCATAGATATATTTATCTTCCCTTTATTCATGAGCATAATATACGCCTTTTATGCGCTTCTGTCAAAGATCACAGCATCTGCTTCTGCTTGAAGCTGAAGTAATCCCGGTACCCGATTATTATGTGGTCCAGGACATTTATTCCCACTATCTTAAATGATTTACATAATCTCTGCGTTATCTGTATATCATCAAGCGATGGTTCCGGATCTCCGCTGGGATGATTGTGGATAAATATAACTGATGCAGCAGAATTCCTGATAGCCGGGTTTATTACTTCCCTTGGATGCACTACACTGGAGTTCAGGGATCCCTGGGAGATAAGCTCTTCCTTTATCATCCTGTTTTTCATATCCAGGAGTATCAGCCTGAACTGTTCTTTTTTCAGGTCCCTTAACAGCGGGGTATAGTATGAAGCTACTTCTTCACTGCATTTAAAGCTGCTGCTGGGCCCATTCGCCTCGGCATTTGATCTTTTTCCCAGCTCCAGGGCCGCTGCCAGTTTGGAAGCCTTTGCCTTTCCGATCCCTTTAAGGCCCATAAGCTCAGAGGGGATGGTGCCGGCAAGACCCTTAAGATCCCCATACTGTATAAGTATCTCCTGGGCCAGGTCCACTGCTGAAAAGGTGCTTCCCCGTGAACCCTGTCCCGTCTGGAGAAGGATCGCCAGCAGCTCGCAGGTGGAAAGCCTGTCTGCCCCCAGGCTGAGAAGTTTCTCCCTGGGCCTTTCGCCTAACGGCCATTTATTTATGGCTGATCTTTTCATAAATCCTCAGTTCTATTTATATTTATTTATATAATAGCACAAATGTATAATTATAATCAACTGCTTACTGCTGCTTTTTAATGCTTAAATGTCACTGTGAGGCACTCGAATGTGAAGCGCCTGCATTGACAACTGCTGGCAGAAAGTTATAGATTATACTTTCAATAGAGGTAAAAAAAAGATAGGAGATGATCATGAAAATACTGGTCGCATTTGCCACAAGATATGGTACTACTGAAAAATGTGCCGGGATGCTTGGCGGGATCTTGAAGGAAAAAGGACATGATGCAGATGTCGTCGATCTAAGGAAAAATAAAAGGATAGATCCGGGAAAATACGACATTGCAGCTGTGGGCGGGTCTTTTATGATGTTCAGGATGAATTCTATTGTAAAAAAGTTTGTAAACAGGAATCTTGATAAATTATTAAAGATGAAGACAGGAGTCTTTATGTGCGGAGCTGAGGAAGAATGGGAAAAAGAGATAAAGAAGGGTTTCCCGGAAGAACTTCTCCAAAGTGCGGCTGCAAAAGGTTATTTTGGATTTGAGATGCTGTGGGACAGGATGGCGCCATTTTTCAGGAACATGCTTCAGAAGGAATATAAGACCACTGAAGATGTATCAAGGATAAAGGAAGAAAATATTAAAAAATTTGCTGATGAACTTATTGGTATGTGATCATATAAGGGCATCTACAATGAACCTGATACCCAGGTAGAAAAGGAAGATGCTGCAGGCTATGAGTATCCCGTTATATACTTTCTGGTTCAAGAATCTTCTTCCGGTGCTGATAAGGAAGCCTATAAACAGATACCATATGAAATCGGCACTGATATGGCCGGTATAGAATGCAGTGACACCGCCCATATCAAATTTTACGCTTTTTATGATAAAGGCAGCCCCGATACTTATCCACCAGATATACCAGTAGGGGTTCATGAGGCTTACCAGGATGCCTTTTAGGACTATGATGCCGGTAGACCGGGTATTAATGGTCCTTTTGTTTATCATCGATCTAAAATCTATCTTAAATCTGTTTCTGGCCACTGATACCAGGATATCCGCACCCAGGTAAAGCAGGAATACTCCTCCTACAATCCCGATGATCCTGGCTATAAGTGGATTCTCCAGGTACCGTATGAGTCCCAGGAAAAATGCAGCCACCACCACAAGCTCCAGCAGGGCATGGCCCGCTACTATAAAGAATGAAGTCCAGAAACCCTTCTCGGCAGCACTGGATATTACCAGGGTAAGCATGGGTCCGGGAGTAAGGGCACCCGAAAACCCCACTACCATAGCACCAAAGAATATTTCAACAAGTTCTCCCATGATAAAGACCTACGGACTCACTACTTTATTAGTTATCTTTCCGATACCTTCGATCTCACAGGCAACTACATCGCCTGGATTTAGAAGCTTCTTGTCTTTACTAAAAATCCCGACCCCTGATGGAGTCCCGGTAGACACCAGATCACCGGGGAAAAGAGTTATGGAGCGGGATATATAGGATATAAGGTCATAAACCCCGAATATCATATCTGAAGTATTGCCATCCTGCCTGAGATCTCCGTTCACATAGGACTTGAGTTTCACATCCCCGGGATCGCCCAGTATCTCCTGCTTTATAACCGCCGGTCCCAGAGGCCCGAAAGTATCAAAACTTTTAGCCCGGTACCACTGGCCCTCGCTTTTCTGAAGGTCCCTGGCAGTGATATCATTAAAAACTGTATATCCGCAAATATACTTTGAGACATCTTCCGGGTCTACATTTTTCATCTGTTTTCCTATTACTGCAGCCAGTTCAACTTCATAGTCCAGCTGTCTTACTTCCGCGGGATAGATGATGTCATCACCATCCTTTATGACGCAGCTGTTCGCCTTGGCAAAAAGGATGGGACTGGCGGGAAACCTTCCGTCCTGCTCGTCGACATGAGATCTGTAGTTCATGCCCACGCATATTATCTTTCCGGGTATATATGTCTTCATGTCAATATCTTCGATCATGTTCCTGTTATTTTCCCTCTCTATTATTTTTTTTATATATTTTATTTGTTTATATAGTTTTGTAAAAGAAGAATATGGGAAACAGGGAACATCTATCTTATTATTAACTGTTTTTCACTGTTTCTTCTCAGCAGTTCTGCGGGTATGGTGCTTTTTTCCAGGGGATTGCCGCTTATATAAAGTTCTTTCAGGTTTTTCAGGTTTTCCATTGATGTCGGAAGCGATGAGACCTGGTTATCATTGATATACAGCCGAACCAGGTTTTTAAGTCCGCCCATATTTTCAGGAAGGTTTTTGATCCTATTATTTCCAAGATATAGCCCTTTGAGGTTTATTAACCTGTCTATTGTATCCGGAATGTCTTTGAGGATATTATTACTTAGATCGAGCCCTTCAAGATTATACAGCTCACCCAGGGAGCCAGGAACAGATATAAGCCGGTTGCTGTTAAGATGCATTATCCTCAATCCCCTTAGCCGGGAAAGGTCCCCGGGAAGAAGGCTGATCTGGTTATTGTAGAGATCTAATCTCTTAAGACATCCCAGCCTGGCAATGGATCCGGGGATCTCACCCATCTCATTATCACCAGCATAAATATATTCTAGTTTTTCCAGTTCACCTATTTCATCGGGGAGCGACCTTAACCTGTTTCCGGCTACCGATAACCTGGCCAGGCTGGTAAGCTCCGACAATGGACCTGGAAGCAATTCCAATGCATTATTGCTAAGGTCCAGATCTCTAAGTCTTTTAAGTTTTCCAAGTGAATCCGGGATACGGGCAAGCTTATTATTTGCAAGGTTGAGTACTTCAAGGCTGGTAAGATCTCCCAGGGACCCGGGTATTTCCTTCAGCTCATTGCTATCAGCCCTCAGGCGTTTAAGCTTTTTCAAGTTTCCCATGGAAGGACAAAGAACAGCTATATTATTCTGTTTCAGGTCCAGGTATTGAAGGCCGGTAAGCCGTCCTATATCCGCCGGCACAGAAGACATCCGGTTACGGCTCAGGTCAAGCAGCTCCAGCGACGATAATCCGGAGATAGTTTTGGGAAAATCCTCAAAATCATTCAGGTAGAGATACAGATATTTCAGGTTTGCCAGATCGTTGAAAGATATCGGCAGGCTCTTAAGCCGGTTGCAATTAAGCCTCAAATACTCCAGCTGTGTAAGCCTTCCAATAGATTCGGGAAGTGAGACTATGCTGTTGCGGTGAAGATCAAGTCTCTTGAGTGCCCTGAGATCTCCAAATCTTTCAGTTATGGAAGAGATCCTGTTTATACCCAGGTCAAGGTGTGTAAGCTCTGTCATCTCCATTACTCTTTCAGGTACTTCTTCCAGCCTGCTTACTGATAGATTAAGTTTTGTCATTACAAGGGCATGACTGGTCACCTCAAGCAGCTTTTTTAATTCCTTTTCATCCATCTTACTAAATGAACACATATGATCTTTTTCTTATACGATCTTATCATTATCTTGACAAAAAAAGGACAGGGAGTATAATACTAATTGAAAATGATTATCATTAAGATTTTATACTTTTTCATCAATATCGCTCTGACAGGAGGAGGAAATGCTTAAGAAAATGACGCCAAACCTGATAGTGGATGATGTAAATGCTGCTATCGAATGGTATCAAGACGTACTTGGCTGCTTTGAGACAGTACTTACAGATCCGGAATCGGGTAAATATGACTGGGCCATGATGGCATGCGAAGATGTGGAGATCATGTTCCAGTCGAAGGAGAGCATAAAGAAGACTATAGAGGATTTCGACTGCAGCGATAAGGGCTGTACGGCGGTGATGTATATCGAGATGGAATATCTTAAAGGTTTAAGGACCAGGATAAAAGACAAGGTTGAGATAATACAGGATCTGCATACCACATCATACGGTATACAGGAAATGGCCATAAAAGACTGTAATGGATATGTTCTGGTATTTGCTGAGTGGTAAAGAAGGTAAGAGCAGTGGGCAGTGAAGTAAAAGGCAGGATGGAAAGGGCCGGGATAAAGCAGTCATGGCTGAAGGCCCTGAAGAAAAACGGATATAAGCTGACTGGCCAGAGGAAAAAGATAATAGATTTCCTTAGCAAGGAAAGATTTCCCAGAAGCACCGATGATATTTACCTGGAGCTGAAACAGATATATCCAGAGATAGGCCTTGCCACCCTTTACCGAACACTTGACCTGCTTTCCGGACTAAAGCTTATCAACAGGGTAAATATAGCCGGCAGCAAGTCTTTTTATCTTTTTCCAGGAAGCTCTGGAGAGGCTATAGCTATATACCTTGTATGCGATAACTGCGGAAAACTGGTGTCTAATAACCGGTGTCTTAATAATTCCGTCAAAGTCAGGCTGGTAGACAATGCAGCCAAAAACATCTTTAATAACTGCCGGCTGTGGGTAAATCATTTCCAGATATATTTCTCCGGACTCTGTCAGGAGTGTTCAAAAGAGATGGACAATACCCGGTAGGAGTCCAATATTAAAAGGCGTGCCG
>CAYPXQ010000047.1:0-11946 GCA_964414685.1 uncultured Actinomycetota bacterium | reverse complement strand
ATCAGGAGATTTGATAGAGATGATAAGGGGCATAAGATCCATGTGGAAGATATGGCTCAGTTGATGGACCTTCCTTCTGATTCCAAATATGAGGCCTCGCTTGAAAAAGTGGGAAAAACAATATTAAATTTTTCCAGGAGGCCATACCTGGATCTAATAGAGTTTTTCCTGAGGACATTATTTTGCTTTATTACAGGAAATGGCGATATGCATCTAAAAAACTGGTCGCTTATTTCTGACAGAGACGGTAATTATTATCTTTCACCCTGTTATGATCTGATATGCTCAAAGATATATCTTCCCGGAGAAGATGAATCGGCGCTGACACTAAATGGTAGAAGAAACAGGATAACGGATCTGGATTTTACCAGGCTGGCCGAATATTTAAAGATCGATAAAAAAGCTTATAGTAATGTTTTTTCCAGATTGGAAGAACTAAAACAGTTTCTTATTGAAATGATCGCAGGTGATGATCATTTCAATATGAAAGACAAGATGAAAGAGATTTTGATTGAAAGATATGGAGCCTTAAGGATGTAAAAAAGATATAAGTAGGTTTCCAGCAATAAGATCCATAAAAAAGCTTATGGCACCTGCCCGGGGTGGCAGCTGTTACACCTGTTCCAGATAGGAAAAACTGCGGGACGCAGGTATCCCTGTGACATATCCCGCCTGGATGTAGTTTCAAGTAAGGAGGTAGCTCTTGCCTCCCTGGACAATATAGCTGAAGCACTGGCCCGGTTTACTGCCCAGATCCCGGGTCTTTCTCATTTCTCGTAATAGATGTCTTCAAACCTGTCAGGATCCTTTCAAAGTCATGGTTTTGGATCATGGCTTATCCGGATCAAGACTGCTATATATTTCTGATCTGCCGGCTACCAAGCTTTTTTCCAGATATCTGGTATAATGCCACCTGCTATGTCAGAAAAGACCATAAGTAGAAAAAGTATAAACACATCAAGGCAGCCCGTCGAAGCAAAAAAAGAAGCGGTTATGGTGATTATGGGGCCCTCAAGCAGGATCAGCAGGAAGATGACAGGGTATCCATAATTCATAAACAATACAGATATATATGAATAAACTTCTACGGGATCAGGTCCGTAGTATTTAGTTCACAATTAGAAATATGCATTTACACAATAGCATTTATTAATTACAATAGGACACATGTCTACAAATGCAGGTGTCCTAAGTAAAAGCACCAAACTATACATAAGGAGAAAGCCCCAATACCTACTCTGGAAAGAGGATAAACCCTAAAGACAAAAGATCTACTTAAGAATCCGGCAAGGTATATCATAAGGGCATCATTTTCTTAAGGAGCCAATGGAATATTACCCGCAAAAGCCACTGGTAATATATGAGTCCAAATACGGCAAAAAGGTAGCCGAGTTTGACCCCATAGAGTGGATGGCAGCCCTTGTCTCCCATATACCGGACAGAGGGGCCCAGACAATCAGGTATTTAGGTATCTATAGCAATGTTGCCAGGGGAAGGCTTAAGAAAGAAGACAGCCAGCCTGAGTACCATATTATAGAGGATGATAGTCCAACAGGGCTTAACAGGTCCTGGGCCAGGCTCATACAGAAGATATATGAAGTGGACCCACTTACCTGCTCCTGCTGCGGAAGTCAAATGAAAATAATCGCTTTTATTGAAGACTATAAGGTGGTAAAGAAGATCCTCGATCACCTGGGCATATATGAGTTTGATAAAAAGAGGGCTCCTCCCAAGGTAGCTGAGGACCCGGTCGGGTTTGATGAGTATATTATAGACGGCTATATAGACAGTGACCATGTGTGTTAGGGCTTTTATCAGGTGGTATTATATAAGCCTGTCTTAATATATGAGCTGTTATAGGTTTTTTTGTGTTCTTCTTCTATTTTTCGTATTTTCTTATCCAGAATCCCACAGGGGAGCCATCTTTGCAGCCGATAATATTTTCCTTATGACGACTATGAGGGGCTATAGACCTGAGATCCAAAAGAAAATTCTTATAAGTCATTATCTGACATTAAAGTGATCAATGCCGCATAAGAAATCTTTATTTCTAAAACTCCGGATTATCTGTTATTTTATAATTAATAAATATTATCAGGGAGGAAAATATGTTATCAAAAATGCCGATCGATCTAAGCAAAGTATCAAAGGAAAATATCGATAAGGAGATCCTGCGTGCCGGGATCATTGCCGAGCTGGATGCGATAAACCTTTATGAACAGATGGCAGCATCTACAGACAATAAGGATCTAAAAGAAATACTTCTGGATATAGCCAGGGAAGAAAAGACCCATGTGGGTGAATTCCAGACCCTTCTTCTGAGACTGGATAAGCAGCAGGTGGAAGAGCTTGAGGCAGGCAGGGAAGAAGTGGAAGAAGAGCTGGGAGAATAATAAGCTGCATTAAGTTAGCAAATAGAAGATCTGGATTTTATAAAAGCTAAGCCGGATGTCCTTCATCAGGATTTTCTTTGTCCCCCCTTATTACTCCAGTCCGGGGCTGTTATTGCACCCGATAAATAGTTTTGTAGGCTTCTGGGGATTATAGCATTATTATTTTTTAACAAATTCCATGTTATAATAATAACTTTATTAAGACAATATTTTAAAGTTTTCTGAACATGAAGCCTATGAGATATAGTGCTAAACATACAATAGGAAAAGAAAGCGCAAAAAATACTGCTCCGGGGAAAAAGAAAAAAGTTCTATTTATTGTTTTACCCGCAGTTTGCGCCATGGCTTTAATAATTGTTTTTACAATGCTTGACTTCCAGTTTGTGCATGGATTGATTGTCGAGCCCGTGAGCAGGATTTTTGTATCTTCTTCACAAAAAGATAATCCCCAAAATACCCTGGACACGGTTGAGGAAAATATTGATGAAATTACCGGCGAAAACAAACAAGAAAGCATCCCGGATGAAGACATGCCTGGCGATAGGCATATAAGCCAGGAAACCCGGATAAGACCTGCTGAAACAATTGAGGCGAAAGAAACAATAAATGAGATTGGAGGGGAACCTTTCCAGGATCAGATAGATAAAAAAGTATTGAATCCTCCCCCTACCATAGAACTTGAAGTTTACGAAGGCCCTCTGTATTCAGAAGCAGACGATGTGTGCTATTACAGGGTAAAAGCAGTTGTTACCGGAAATCCCCAGCCAGAGGTAATCTTTTCCAAGGATGACAGCCTTGGATGGCTGGATCCTTTAAAAGCGCAGGTAAACCTTAAAAGGAATGAAGGACCTTATACGCTTACGGCAACAGCAGAAAACAATCTTGGCAAAGCCTCAGACAGTTTAACCCTTTCCTGGGGATGCAACAGAAGTCCTGATATAGGAAGCATAAATATTTCCCCGGGCACGGTTTATTCAGGCGGGCAATATGAAATATCTGCAGATGTTTTAGACCTTGATGGCGACAGTATTGCATATAGCTGGAGCGCTACCGGGGGCGCACTTTCCAACAGCGGTTCAAACCCTGCCATATGGAATGCTCCTGGAACACCGGGCGACTGCAGCATTACGCTGGCAGCAATTGATGATAAGGGAAATAAGTCAGAGACAAAAACACTTATAGTCACTGTAAAAATAAAATCAGAACCGGTGACCGGCAATACAAGTGTCGTAGGCTATATCGAGGTGAGCCAGGATCAGCTTGTAAGCTTGTTTACAAAAAGGGATTCTTCAAAAACAGAAAGGGCAGCAAGGCTTGCACCGCTATATATAAAATACGGCAAGATGTTTAACATAAGGGCAGATATCGCCTGGGCGCAGATGTGCCATGAGACAGGGTTTTTAGAGTTTACGGGCGATGTAAAACCCCACCAGAATAATTTTGGCGGAATCGGGGCAACTGGAGGCGGAGTTCCGGGCAACAGCTTTGCATCAGAGGAGCTTGGCGTTATTGCCCAGTATGCCCATCTTGCATGGTATTATTTTCCAAATCATGTCAACCAGTACTGCACTATAGAATATGACCCAAGGCATTTTGAGAATGCCCACATACACCATACAGGTGATTCAAGCCTTTCATTCTTAAACGGCAGGTGGGCGCCGGGAGCCAGATATACAGATAAAATAGCTCTTTTTGCAAGTGAAGTCTCTGGATACTGAGGCGTCATTATACAGGCCTGGGTTGTGTATGGGCTTATGTTTAGGTATAAGATTTGAATAAAATAAATATATGACAAAATTACCTTCTTTTTTACAAAAATATTTTTAGGATGAGGGCTTTCTTTATCTATAAAAAAAGTTTCATAGCCCTATACAATTGGATTTGCCTTTCCTGTATGATATATTGATTTCCAGTTGATCTTATCTATTTTGCATACAGCTTAAGGAGTAGAATATGAGTCTGATGGGTATCGATATAGGCACCACCGGCACAAAAGCCATTGCCTTTTCCGAGGAAGGAAATATACTGTCAAGCTCCTATAAAGAATATAACCTCCTTTTCCCTAAAAAGGGATGGGTGGAGTTTGATACCGGAGACATGTGGAATAAGATATTCGATGTAATACGGGATGTAAATTCTGATGAAAAAGTAAAGAAAGACCCGGTCGAAGCCCTGGCGCCTTCGACCATCGGGGAGTCCTTTACCCCGATAGATAAGAAGGGAAATTTACTTTACAACACTATCTATTCCAGTGATTCCAGGAGCACCGGAGAACTGGAGGAATTGCTTTCCATCATCCCGGCAAAAGACCTCTACTATATAACCGGACTGCCTCCCCAGTATGTCACTGCCCTTAACAAGATACTTTGGTTAAGAAACAATGAGCCGGAGATATTCGGAAATACACATAAGATATTGTTTACGGAAGAACTGCTCCAGCATAAACTGGGCATGAGGGATTACAGGATAAATTATCCCTTAAGCTCGACTTCGCTATTCTTTGATCTCAGGGAAAAGAAATGGTCTATGGATATCCTGGATAAGTTTGACCTGGCTCAGGACCTTTTTGCCGTACCTTCTCCTTCAGGCAGGGTGGCAGGTAAAGTAAGCCCGGAGGTGTCAGCAGAGCTTGGCTTTAAAGGGGAAGTCTCTATTGTGACCGGGGGCCATGACCAGCAGTGCGCAGCTTTTGGAGTGGGTGCCATTTCGGGAGGTATAGCTGCAGACGGCATGGGGACTGTCGAATGTGTGGTCCCGGTGCTTGATAAGATAATGATGAAAGATAGTATGTTTGATAATGATTTCTCCACCAGGGCTCATGTGATAGAAGACAAATATGTGACATTTGCATATAATTTTACAGCTGGCAGCGTGCTTAAATGGTACCGGGATAAACTGGCGCCGGACCTCAGGGATAAGGCAGTCTCTCGCGGTATGAATGCCTATACCAGTTTTTTCAGCGGCCTGGACCACAGTCCATCAGGCCTTTACACTCTTCCATACTTTTCCGGGTCTGGCACACCCAGGCATGATCCCATAACCAAGGGGACTATTATTGGGCTGGGTATCGATACCGGGAGGGAAGATATATTTAAAAGCATTGTCGAGGGCACCATATTCGAAATAGGCTTCAATATGGAGCTTCTGGAAAAGTCAGGTATCGAGATAAAAGAACTGAGGGCAGTGGGGGGAGGCTCCCGTTCGGACTACTGGCTGGACCTTAAAGCATCCATCCTGGATAAGCCGGTAAAAAGGATGGATATAGATGAAGCCGGCTGCCTTGCCGCCATGATGCTGGCCGGGAGCGCCATCGGAAAGTTCAGTATTTCTGAGGCCCAGGAAAATTTTGTAAAAACGGCCAGGCAGTTTGATCCGGATCCTGTGGTTACCAGGCTTTACAGGGATCATTATGATAGATATAAAAAGATATATGACCTTGTCTCGGAACTTTACAGATAAAAACAGTAGCTGTCTTATAGGGGATGAAAGCATATAAATATCTTTCCTGCAGCAGGAGGAGGACTATATCAGCCAGTGCCGTAATGGCGGATAATTTTTTCCGCAGGTTTTCCGGGCTTATCTTCAGGAAAAGGCTTAAGGATGATGAAGTGCTGGTTTTGAAGGGATGCAAGAGCATACACACAATAGGGATGAGGTACAGCATAGATGCAGCATTTATAGACAGCGGAGGGAAGATAGTGGCAGCATTCAATAACCTCAGGCCCTGGAGGGTCACCCCTTATTTCCCGGATGCGGTCCTGGTTATGGAAGCAAGATCCGGATTCCTGGGCAAATGGTCCCTGGATGCCGGGGAAAAGATAATATTCGAATAATATCACCTGTTATATCTTTTAAGCACCTGCCTGTATGTGACTGAATCAGGACGCATAAAACTGGCGATCTTTAAATAACCAAGGGCCCGGTTCAATTTATTTTCCCTGATGAGGCAAAGACCCATGCCATAGTGGGCAAAGTCATTGGCAGCATCTATCTCAATAGCCTTATCAAAATGGACCCTGGAGGAATCATAGAATCCCATATTGTAATAGCATATGCCCAGGGCTTCCCTTATGGAGCCTTTCCGGGGTTCATATTCCTTTGCTTCCTCCAGAAGGAGCGATGCATTCAGGAAATCATTTCTTTTCATCATTATGTTTGCCTTTGTAAAAAGGCTGTAAGCATCTGCCATAAAGATCCTCTCATATAGTCTTTTATATATATTATAAAAAAAACAGGAGTTATTCAAAATAACATAATTATATATTTACACATATATATAATTATGTTAGTATTTAAAAAAACAAAGGAAATACCAGCATGCGTCTATCAGGTAAAAAAATATGGGCAGTACTCTTCATAGCGGCTGCGGCTGCAGGGATGTTTATGCTAATCTGGTCTTTTTTGCCCGGAGAGGATGACGCCGCTGCACAGGGTCTGGAATCCGAAGATGAGATATTGCCTGAGGGGGGAACAGTAATCGGGCCGGTACAGGAAGAAAAACCAGATATAAATATACCCGCGGGCATGAAGGCAGTAAATATCCCGGTCAATTATTTTGGCGATCCTTCGGTGCTGGAACAGGGGGACAGGGTGGATATAATATCCACTTATTACAGAGAGGAAGAAGGAAGTCTATATTCGGAAAGGATCATAGCTGCCAGGGAGATAATAAGGCTGGAGACTAAAGGAAGAATGAATGGGGAAAGCAGCATGGCTTATGAAGATCTCTTTATCCCTGAGGCAGCCTTTGGCTCAGGCAAAGCTGCAGATATAGGGAATATAGTGGTAATGACCTTTTTTCTTACCGATGACGAAGTCCTCAAGTCTTTTACTGCTCTGGAAAGCGGGATGCTTTACATCGCAATTTGTCCTGCATATCCGTCAAAAGAAAAGGGGGTTATCAGATGAGCATAAGCCTGAGACCTGGTACGAAGACCGCAATACCGGAAGACAGGACTTTTAACCCGGGATCAAATATTGTCATTTTTACATCAGCAAAGGGAGGAGCCGGCTGCAGTTTCCTGGCAGCTAGCATGGCCTCATATATGGCCTGCAAGACCACCCTGAATGTCCTGTTTGTGGACATGAACCAGGGGAGGATGGACAGCAGGATGGTCTTTGGCCTGGACGGCAGCCTGCATGTCAGGGATATGGGCGGCCTGCCGGTAGTGCTTGAGACCCTGGATACATCCCTGCTAAAAAAAATAGTGATAAACATGGAAGACAGCCTTAATATCATACTGCCTTCGCTGGATGCAGAAAACCGGGATATTTTTCATACTGGCAATCTCAATGTTTTTATTGAAGCCTTAAGAGACCATTTTGACCTTGTGATAATTGACATGCCCGGGAACCTTATGAGTCATATAGACCTGTCTGAGACCGACATCCCGGACCGGTTCATATTTGTCTCACTTCCCGACAATGTCTCTGCCGCCAATACACGGCTGCTGATGGACCATGTAGGCCATTACAGGACAAGCTATGATTTCTACCTGGTCATAAATAAATATAATATCAAACAGGCAGTCTCGCCTGCAGGCCTCTCCAATATAGTCCGCCACCCTGTTGCCGCCTTTATACCTTATGATCCCGATATCGAGGCAATAGTAAACAGCAGGGGGCCAGGAAGCATTTTTAAGTATAATCTTAAGGTTGTAAGGAATATATCGGGACTGGCGCAAAAGATATACCAGGGACTGGGAATATGACTTCAGGGATAATGGATCCGAAAATCGAAGAGGAAATAAGGAAAGAGTTTCTGGCAAGTATACAGGGAAAGGATTTTCTCCAGTTCCCGCGGTCTGACCGCAGGATCATAACCGGAAGGATAGTGCGGGACATAATCGACAGTAAAAATATCATACTTTCCCTGGATGAGCTTGAAGCTGTCTCGTCAAGATTCGATGAGGACAGTTTTGATATGGGTCCTATCAGCCTGCTTCTTCGGGATCCGGAGATCACCGAGATAATGGTCAATGGCCCCCGCAATATCTATATAGAAAAACATGGCAAGATAACCAGGGAACCCGTACATTTCAAGGACAGCATCCATATAAAGAATATAGTCGACAAGATCCTGGGACCGCTGGGCCTTCGGGTAGATGAGGCAAACCCCATGGTAGATGCCAGGCTGGGGGACGGGTCCAGGATAAATGTGGCCATAAGCCCGGTAAGCAAAAGCGATATCGCGGTCACCATAAGGAAATTCAAGCATGATATGAAAAATATGGAGCAGCTTTTAGAGGCAGGCAGTCTCAGCCGGGAGATGTCAGGATTTTTATCTGAGTGTGTCAGGAAAAAAATAAATATACTGGTCAGCGGGGGTACCGGGGCAGGAAAGACCACCCTGCTGAATATCCTCTCCGAAAATATCCAGGAAGATGAAAGGATAATAACCATAGAGGAGACCTTAGAGCTGAAGTTTGTCCAGGAGAATATGGTAAGGCTGGAAGCCAGGCCTGCTAATCTTGAGGGAAGGGGTGAGGTCACCATAAGGGACCTGGTAAGGAATGCCCTGCGCATGAGGCCCGACCGCCTGATAGTGGGAGAGATAAGGGGCCGGGAGGCAATCGATGTCATGCAGGCTATGAATACAGGGCATAGCGGTTCCATGACCACCATCCATGCCAACTCACCCCGGGATGCTGTGACCAGGCTGGAGACCATGCTTCTTATCTCTGACAGCAATATAGACCCCTTTACAGCCGAAAGGATAATAGCATCATCTCTTGATATGATAATACAGATGAAAAAACTGGAGGGAGGATGCAGGATGATAAGCAGGGTAAGCGAAGTCATATATAATAGGCAACCAAAAAGAAATATGGATATGCTGGAGATAAAGGACATAGCCTGCATAGAAGATCCGTATGATGCGGGAAGTACGGCTGTGTTTACTGGATATAAACCATCTTTTTTAAAAAACGGACATGCATAGGATAAAAAAGAGGAGAACCGGGTTCCCGGACACACCGGCAGGTATAATGTCTATGGATGCATTAGTATTTGCCATATCCTTTTCTGTTTTCTTTCTGTGGTCCGGAAACGTCATACTGGCTGCTGTAATATCAGTATGCGTTTTTATATATACTGCCGATCTTTTCCACAGCCGCAAAAAGATGATCGATAACCTGCTCCACAGGCAGCTCATAAGCTTTCTGGAGCATATGATAATAATGCTGCGTGCCGGAAAGACTATAAGGCATATACTGCTTGAGTCATGGTCAAGGTTTCCCCCGCCTCTTGGATCCTGCCTGAAGCAGGTTGCCCAGAGACTGGAGGTAGACCCGGACCTGGAAAAAGCGCTGGACCTTTTTGAGATCAGGACAGGGAGCAGGGAAGCGGCACTTATTACCGCCGGGATCAAGATAAACAGCAGGGTGGGAGGAGACCTTATTATACTTTTACAGTCCCTGTCTGCTGCCCTGCGGGAAAGCCTGAGGTCCAGTTCCCGCATAGAAAGCCTCACTCTTCAAAACCGGTTTTCCGCAAATATCATAAGTTTTTTTCCTATTGCAGCCCTGATATTTTTATATATTTTTTTTAGCAAGAGCATCACCGATTTTTTTTCTACTGCAGCCGGGACCATAACTCTTATAGTGGGAGGCTTCCTGGAGATAGCCGGGATACTGATTATGAAGAAGATCGTCCGGGGTGACTGATTATGGTAATTCTTTTTATTGCATTACCGGTCCTGTACTTTATTTCGGCAGCCGGTATTTTTTATATCCTTTTTCTCAGGAAAGGATGCCGGAAAGGAAAAGAAAAAGACTTCAATATAAGGGTCCATGTGCTTAAGAGGACAGCGGTATTACTTAATATGGCAGCTGAAAAGCTGGGAAGCGTATTTTTATGCTGCAAAAAAAAAGAAAGCATTAATACAAGTACAAGGCTGCTGAAAATATTAGAAAATGAAAAGGGCATACAGATAACTCCCCGGGCATTATTGGGATATAAGGCCTTTATCGCTGTAATGGCGGCCGCCGCTGGCATATTTCTGGGAAACAGTATTCCATACAGGATACTGTTTGCCGCCATTGGCATGGCAGCAGGTTATTTTATTCCTGATATAATGGTCTTCGGATACTCAAAAAGGATAACAGATGATATAGAAAAAGAACTTCCATATGTTATAGACCTTCTGAGGATATCGTCACTTTCCGGACAGAACATATACAATTCGTTTGAAATAGTCTCCCGGAAATATAATGGAAGGATATCCGGCAGCCTCAAGGAGTTTATAAGGCTTATAGATATGGGTACCGGAAAGGACTATGCCTACAGGAGTCTTATGCTTGCGGGAAGGTCAGAGCAGTTCAGAGAATTTATTTCCGTGCTTCGTGAGGCAGATATATACGGTTCCCCTATAGAAGATATACTATCCAGGAGGGCAATGCAGATAAATCACTACAATTGGGATAATGCAGAACGCAAGGCCAGGAAGAAAGGATTATTTACACTTATCCCCCTTACCTGCCTGATACTTCCGGCATTCGTCCTGCTGGTGGGAGGTCCGCTTATTTACTCCATGGCGAAAGGACTTCTATTCTAGCTGCCATAAACAGGAATGGCGCCCCGGAGATTCAAGATCCCGGGGCGCCATGGTCAGGCGTCCAACATATCCACAAACATCACCTTATAAAAAGAACTGTGACTACCCTTCTGCCCCCGCCGTCAACGACTCCCACACCTATGGTGGTATAGTAGCCTTTAAGCATATTGTCCCTGTGGCTGGGAGAGTTCATCCAGGCATTAATGAATGCGCCTGGCGACCCATAGCTTGCCGGACTGGCATTCCCCAGGTTCTCACCGAAATTTCTGTAGCTTACTCCATACCGGGCAAATATATGCTTTATATTCTGGCCGTCAGGCGTATGGTGGGAAAAATAATTCCTGGATATCATGTCACTGGACCTTGACCTTGCAAGGTCTATCAGCATCTGGTTGGGCGTAAGCATGCTCAGCCCATGAGCAGCCCTCGTCTGGTTTATAAGATTTAACATCTCAGCCTCTAAACCAGAAAGACTGACCGGACCTGAAGCAACCGCAGTTCCCGAAGCAGCTTTGCTTTCAGCGACTGTCTCTTCTTCTGCCTGCTTTTTTGCAGCTTCTCTTGCTGCCTCTTCTTCTGCTTTCCTTTTTGCTTCTTCTCTTGCAAAGACATTTGCCTCATATATATCTTTAGAGGCCCTGTCTATGCCTTCCTCCACATATGAAGCGATAGAACCTGTCAATGCTTCTACTTCTATATTTGCTACGATCTTTACCACATTATCATAAGAGACATCCTTCAAGGTCTCTGCCCTTACCACAAAGCTGCCCGAGACATCGCCAGATTCCGTGGAAAAACTTACCGAACTGACAAGCAGTACGCTTAACACTGCTATCATCAAAGATGAAAATATTTTTTTTCCAGACATAAAAACCGCTCCTGACCAATAGAGGACATGAGCGGCTTTTTTCCATAGAAAAAAGTAATAGCCGGTTGCACCACTGGCTCCATATATCCCTGGTGCCCAAAATAGATGGGATATATCTCATAGCCTCTATT
>CAYPXQ010000046.1:0-1929 GCA_964414685.1 uncultured Actinomycetota bacterium | reverse complement strand
GGCATATTGCTCCAGGAGTTTTACCACCAGCAGGGAGTCTATTATATTTATTTCCAGCTCCAGCATATCTTCTTCGGTAAGGAACTCCCCTCCCTCCGGGTCCTGGGACAGTATGAAGTTTATATATTCATCTACCTCTTCCTGTTTGACTTCAATACCGTTTATGGCAGCTACAGGCTGGCTGCAGGCAGCAGCAAAAACCATGGATAATGCCAGTACTGAGGCTATTATAATCTTTAATAAAAAATATCTTTTACCTCTTTTCAACATGACCTTCTTTCGTAAAGTATTAGTAAAAAATCACATGGCCCCTATTATATCATCTAAACTTTTTATAACTATATTTAAATCAATGTTTTTACCCGGGTCCCTGAGGGTCAGCTGCCCGTACCGGGGCTGGTATGTTATATCATCCCGGCCGGACAATGCTTTCAGTCTTTGCGCGTCAATTTCTATCTTCTTTATTATTATTCCCCTGCCCCGTGAGAACCTCAGGCTTTCTATGCCGGCAGTGCGCATAAGCGTCTTTATCCGGGCCAGGCCTATAAGGTTTTTCACCGCTCCGGGGGGGCTGCCGTATCTTTTTGTCATCTCCGCCACAGTATCATCAATAGTGCTGAAATCGGGAGCTGCCCCCAGTTTCTTATATATCTTTATCCTGTCCCCGGGACTCATTATATAATTTTTGGGTATATAGGCGCTTACCGGAAGGTCGATCTGGATATCCAGGTCTTCGGCCACTTCTATCCCCTTAAGCCTGTCCACTTCCTCCTTTATTATCTGGCAGTACATATCATAGCCGACGCTGTTTATGTGGCCGTGCTGGCGCGGTCCCAGCATCTCTCCTGCCCCCCTTATCTCCAGGTCTTTCATAGCTATCTTATACCCCGAACCCAGGTCAGTATACTCTGATAATGTCTTCAGCCTCTGGTATGCAGTGCCGTCCAGGTTCCAGCGTCCAGGATAGAAAAAATAGGCATAGGCCTGCTCCGATGACCTGCCTACCCTTCCCCTCAGCTGGTAAAGCTGGGACAGTCCGAACCTGTGCGAATCTTCCACTATAAGGGTATTGACATTCTCAATATCCATCCCCGATTCTATTATGGAAGTGGTTAGCAGTATGTCATAGTCACCTTCTATGAATGCAGTCATGATCTTCTCTATTTTCTGTCCCTCCATCCTGCCGTGGGTGATGCCGATCCTGGCTTCAGGCAGGATACTTGCCAGCTGGTCCGCCCTCTGATAAATACCGGATATGCGGTTATATACATAATATACCTGGCCTCCCCTGGCCATCTCCCTGCGGCAGGCATTCTGAACTATGGAGCGGTCCATCTCTCCCACAAAGGTCTCTATTGGGTTCCTTCCTTCGGGATAAGTCTCAATAAGAGCCATATCCCTTACTCCGGCCATAGACATATACAGTGTCCTGGGTATGGGGGTGGCGCTCAGGGTAAGCACATCTACCTGCTTCTTCATCAGCTTTATCTTTTCCTTGCTGTTTACCCCGAACCGCTGTTCCTCGTCTACTATGATAAGCCCCAGGTCTGAAGGCACTATATCTTTTTGCAGGACCCGGTGGGTACCGATAAGCATATCCACCTTTCCGGCTGTAAAATCTTCTATTATCCTTTTCTGGTCCTTTTTCTTCCTGAACCTGGAAAGGACCTCTACCACCACCGGGTATTCCCTGAACCTATTAGAAAATGTATTGAAATGCTGGTCGGCAAGGATGGTAGTCGGTACCAGCATAAGCACCTGCTTGCCGTCCTCAATGGCTTTAAAAGCTGCCCTTATGGCCACCTCTGTCTTTCCGAATCCTACATCTCCTATCACCAGTACATCCATGGGATTGGCAGATTCCATGGCCTGTTTTACATATTCTATGGCCTTTGCCTGGTCTTCTGTCTCGCTGAAGCCAAAACCGGC
>CAYPXQ010000045.1:0-5489 GCA_964414685.1 uncultured Actinomycetota bacterium | reverse complement strand
TATTAATAGGAGTTGATATAAATTGACAGCACAAGAAAAATGGGGAGATGAAAACCTGGAAAAACTTAAGATCCCGGAAGAGCTGCCTCTTCTTTCTTTGAAAAACAGCGTAGTATTTCCATACCTTGCCACACCACTGGTGGTAGGAAGAAAGAACTCACTGGAAGCAGTGGAAAACGCTTCTAAAGAACATAAGATAATAGTAGTGGTAGCCCAGAAAGAGGAAAACCAGGAACTGGTAAAAAAGGAAGACCTTTATGATGTCGGTACTGCATGCGTCATAAAGCAGGTGACCAAAGTATCAGACAGCGAGATAAAGTGTGTTGTAGAGGGTATCTCAAGGGTAAGGATAAAGTACTATACCCAGACAGAACCCTATTTCAGGGCATCTATAGAGGAGATGCCGGATATATCCTATGAGGAAGACGAGGATATAAAGAACAGTAATACAACCATAAGGCTCCAGGTGGAAAAATTTATCCAGCTGGGTGTGCCGCTGCCTACTGCTTTTGTAGTGGCTGCCACCAACATCTCACGTCCTGAAGTACAGGCGGACCTTTTTGCCTCTTATCTTCTGAGCAGCACTTTGCAGAAGCAGGAGATCCTGGAAGAAAGCGATGTGAAAAAAAGACTGAAGCTATTAACGGGATACCTGGCAGAAGAGCTTAAGAAGTTCGAGGTGCAGTCTCAAATAAGGGATAAGGTTCAGAAAGAAGTGGGAAAGACCCAGAGGGAGTACCTGCTCAGGCAGCAGCTTAAGACCATTAAGGAAGAACTTGGCGAGGCTGATGAATCGGAAGCGGTGACGGAAGACCTGAAGCAAAAATTATCCAAAAAGAAAATGCCTCCAGAGGCACAGGAGAAAGTAAAGAAGGAGATAAAGAGGCTGGAGAATATACCGGCCATGTCTCCCGAGCATTCATATATAAGGACATATATTGAATGGATGCTTGATGTGCCCTGGAAAGAAAAGACCAAGGATATACTGGATATAATAAAGGCCAAAAAGATTCTGGATGAGGACCACTACGACCTGGAGAGAGTAAAAGTCCACATACTTGACCACCTGGCTGTAAGGAAGCTTAAGGGCAAGACTACAAAGGGGCCCATACTGTGCTTTGTGGGACCTCCCGGAGTGGGAAAGACCTCGCTGGGGCAGTCCATAGCCAAGGCTATGGGAAGGAAATTCATAAGGATGTCCATAGGTGGAATAAGGGATGAAGCTGAGATAAGGGGCCACAGGAGGACCTATGTGGGAGCACTGCCCGGAAGAATAATCCAGGGGCTTTCACAGGTAAAAAACAATAATCCGGTGTTCATGCTGGATGAAATAGACAAGGTGGGAGCCGATTTCAGGGGAGACCCTTCTTCGGCACTGCTGGAAGTCCTGGATCCCGAGCAGAACAATTCTTTCAGAGACCATTACCTGGAAGTTCCCTTTGACCTGTCTAATGTCATGTTTATAACTACAGCCAATATACTGGATACCATCCATCCCGCGTTAAGGGACAGGATGGAAGTCATCGAGATCCCGGGCTACAGCTCAGAGGAAAAACTCCATATAGCCAATAAATACCTTATACCCAAGCAGGTAAAGGAGCAGGGCATCGAGAAATATGGCATAAAGTTTGCCAGGGAAGCTGTCTACAGCATAATCGAAGAATATACCCGTGAAGCAGGGGTAAGGAACCTGGAAAGAGAGATATCCAAGATATGCAAGAAGATAGCCAGGGAGATCGTGGAAGGCAGGAAGTACACAAAGATGGTAACTGCCAGGAAAGTAGCCGGATACCTTGGCGTATCCAGGATACAGCCCAGTGAAATAGAGGAAAACAATCAGGTGGGAGTGGCCACAGGACTTGCATATACACCGGTGGGCGGGGATATACTGCTTATTGAGTCCACCTATTACAAGGGTACTGGCAAGATGGTCCTTACCGGCAAACTGGGAGATGTGATGCAGGAATCAGCCAAGGCGGCCATCAGCTACCTGAGGTCCAGGGCTACCGAATTCGGACTGGATGAGAAAGTGTTCAATAAGTCCGATATCCACATACATGTACCTGCAGGTGCTGTGCCCAAGGATGGTCCTTCTGCCGGGGTAACCATAACCACATCCCTGGTATCGGCATTTACCGGCATACCTGTTATAAGGGATATCGGTATGACGGGAGAGGTAACCCTCAGAGGAAGAGTGCTTCCCATCGGCGGGCTGAAGGAGAAGCTGCTGGCAGCCAAAAGGGCAGGGCTTAAAAAAGTGGTAATGCCGGAAAAGAATAAAAAAGACCTGGAGGAAGTACCCAGGACAATAACCAGGGGGCTGGAGCTTGTTTTCGTAGACAGCATTGATGAGGTAGTTACAAATACACTGGAAGAAAACCCTTTTAGGGTAAGCAGATTCGAGAAAAGGCCTGCCTATGGTCATGACTACGAAAGCAGGAGGAATTATTCCTCAACCAGCAGTTAAGATAAACTAAAGAAGACCTTCCGTTTTGCGGCGGGAGGGCTTCTTCGTTCAAGCCGTTTATTAAGCAGATCCGGACCTGTCAATTATATCTATTTCAAAGACAGCTGTTCCTCCTCCGGTGCGCTCGCATGGATCTAGACACTGAACATATGCTTTCCTGTCATCTCCATCTTTTCCTGCAAGGCCAAGCTGGCCTGGCTTTACGCCAAAACTCAGCGGCAGGTGATAAGGCAATATGGAAGCCAGGGAGTGCATGCATACTGCATCAGTCTTTTCCAGGTTCATGCTGTAGCCTTTATCAAGGTATATCACATCTCCTTCCCTGTACACCATACAGTTTCCCTTTATCTGCACTACTTTTATTCTAAGGTCTTTCATGTTTTCCTCTTTTCATGGTCTTTTATGTATTATTGTAGCAAAAAAAGAAAAACCAATATATTTTTTCTCTTTTTTTATAAATTCTTTCTATAATGATTAAAATATTCTTATAATTATTATAAAATTATGAAGGTTCTGTAAACATCATTTAAATCTATGAAGGAAAAAGACAGGCAGGACTGCAGGCTCATCTCAGTAGTCAACCAGAAAGGCGGCGTAGGTAAAAGTACTACTGCCATAAATATATCCGCCTACCTGGTAAAAAAGGGCTATAGTACCTTAATTGTAGATCTTGATCCCCAGAGCAATGCCACCAGCGGCCTGGGCGTCTATCCCGAGAATGTGAAGAAATCGACCTATGATGCCATAATTGACCATACCGCTCCAGAGGAAGTGGTCTACAATACCGATTGTGAAGGCCTGGACCTCCTCCCTTCTACGGAAAGATTATCAGGAGCTGAAGTGGAGCTGGTATCTGCCCTTAGAAGAGAATACCGTTTAAAGATGATATTGGATAAGCTTAAACAGTATTATGACTATATTATTGTAGACTGTTCCCCTGCACTGGGGCTTTTGACTATAAATGCGCTGACAGCAACCACGGAAGTATTGATCCCCCTTCAGTGTGAATACTATGCACTGGAAGGAATAGCAAGACTTCTCAAGACCACGGAACTGGTAAGGCAAAGCCTTAATAAGGACCTGGAGATATCCGGGGTAGTGCTTACCATGCACAACCGGACCAGGCTTTCCGGCCAGGCAGTAATGGAGATAAAGAAATATTTCCCGGGAAAGGTGTTTAATACCATCATCCCCAGGAACGTCCGGCTGGCAGAAGCTCCCAGCTACGGCAAGCCTATAATGAAATATGCTCCCGGCTGTCCCGGAGCAAAAGCATATGAAAACCTGGCTGATGAGATCATAAAGCGCCACCGCCAGAAGCAGGAAAAGATAGACAGGGAAATAGGCTCCCTGGCCCAAAAGATGAAAAAGTTCTGGGACACAGGAGCGCCGCCAAAGCATGCTGCCAATAGTGCCAAATAAGTTTTTGCTTATCTAAATTTTTATAACACCCTTTTTTAATATGATATTGGCATATAATGCTGCTTCTCCGGTTGCTATTACTGCATAGGCCTCCCTGGCCCTTTCGTAAAATTTAAACCTTTCAATGGAACCGATAGCTGCATCTCTATCATATTTCCTGACTATCTTCTTGTATTCATCCCAGATTGTGACATCTGTTTTATCTCCCGGCACCTTCTGCATCAATACAACTGGATTATCAACATATGAGTCCAGTGGGAATAATCGCAGTATTGCATCCATCAGCTTTGGTATTTTAATGCCGTCAGCCCTTGCAAGCCTTCTGGCACAACTTGCAGCTGGAAAGTTCCTATCCCCCAGCACAATCTCATCCCCATGTCCCATCTCGCAAAGAATTTTTAATAATTCAGGAGAAATGACATCCGGAATCCCCTTTAGCATGATTTCTGACCTTTCACTAATATTTGAAATAAATTATAATAAATATACCTTTAAGAGACTTTTAAAAAAAGATAAAACTTGCTAATCTTTCCCTATGTGCTGTATGGTAACATCTTTATTTCTTTTCGGACCCAGGATAGCCCTGTTTGTATGGTGGCTTATAAATCCTTTCCGTTTCAGCTCAGCATTTGATACATGGCTTATACCGGTGGTCTTTGGCGTCTTTGCTCCTTTTACCATGATAGCCTATCTCATAGTATGGTCCCCCATAACAGGTATTACCGGCCTTGACTGGCTGTGGCTGGGAATTGGGATCTTGCTGGATATATCTTCCTACACCGGAGGCGGGCTGGGAAAGCGCAGAAGATTCAGGGCCTGCTGACAGGATATGCGGCCGTCAATCATATATTCCGTATTTATGGACAGCTTCCACCATGGCTATATAATTTTCCGGCATGACTCCGGGATGAATGGAATTTGAGGAACTTATTATATACCCTCCACCCGGTGAAGCGATATCTATGGTCTCCCTTACAACCCGTTTTACCTCTTCCTGCGTACCCCCGGGGAGAAGTTCCTGGCAGTCGATATTCCCTATTATGCAGGCCCTTGTGCCCAGATGCTCTTTTACCTGGCCTATATCCATGCACTGGGGCTGGATGGGGTGGATGCCGTCAAACCCTATACCGGCCAGGTCATCCAGTATGGGCCATATATTCCCGTCTGAATGCTTTATTATCTTAAGCCCCCTGTCGTGAGCATGTTCTACGATCTTATCCAGATATGGCCTGATATATTCCCTGAAATCAGCAGGCGACATTATGAGGCTGGTGCTTCCTGCCAGGTCTCCTTCCACGGCAATAGCGTCTACTCCCAGTGCCCATGCCTTATCTATTGCCGCCAGGTTAAACTCCGTGGTCACCTGCGCCAGGGCATGCACCAGCCCGGGCGACAGGGCATAGTCAAGAAGAAGGTTTTCCATGCCTCCCCTGAGTTTCCAGCTCAATTTAAATGGATCCGCCAGCAGGAGAAAAACTGCCCTTTCCCCTCTAAGATTTTCCGCTATATACCGCGGTCCCCTGAAATCTTCCTCCCTTATACTGGCCGCCATATCAAATCCCCTTATGTCCTCTATCCCGCTTATGGGGCCCTCGAATGG
>CAYPXQ010000044.1:0-4758 GCA_964414685.1 uncultured Actinomycetota bacterium | reverse complement strand
CACGGTAGCCGAACCGGTACACTACGGGTCCCACCCCTATCACCATCTGGGCCAGCCGGGAACTGTTATAATACCTGATGATGTGTTCTCGGACTATCTGAGGGCGCTTATGGCAGGGGTCTGGAATACCGGTTTCAGGAAACAGATATATATAAGCCTTCACGGGCAGGAATATATTATACCCTCTGCCATAAATGAGTTTGCAAAGAGATACCAGGTACCGGCTATGATACTTTTTGTAGACCTTCCCGGGGTCATGTCAGAGACCCTCATGGATAAGAAGCACGGAGGACCATTTGATAATCCGTTCCAGCATGCCTGTGAAGCTGAACAGTCACTTGCGATGGCGCTTTTCCCGGAGCTATGCCAGCCGGAAAACTCTGTTGACAATGAGCCCTGGGGATTTTTGCCTCCCGGACATCTGGACAGGGGAGGCGACATATACGGAAACCCCATACCCGGACACTGCGCAGTGGGCGCCGGCGGGATAGAGTGCGAGGTATATCCGGAGGGAGTGATAGGAAAGCCCAGTCTTGCCGATGCAAAGAAGGCAGTACCTGCAGTAGAAAAGACGCTTAATTACTTAAAGAAACTCCACGATGATATATTGGATAAATTCCCGGCAGGAAAGCTTCCTGATACTAAATACATGACCCAGAGGGATAAAAAGCTTATCGAAGACATCTTAAAGGGTCCCACCAATGGGGGAAAGCATATATATGTACTGGGCTTTCCGCCGTAAACACCTCCTTGCATGGAATTATTATTAAAAATTTAAGACTAAAAGGCAGTGCAAGTGGAAATAGATAGCAATAAAAAAGCAAAGATAGCCGTAATCGGCGTGGGCATGATAGGCAGGGTCCATGTAGAGAGGACTAAGGATGCCGAAGGCTGTGAACTGGTGGCAATATGCGACAGGAACCCCAGGATAGAAGACCTGGCAAAGGAAATGGGTGTCATGTATTACAATGACCACCTGAAGATGATAGAGGATGAGGACCTTGACGGTGTGATAATAGCTCTTGCCAATGAGCTGCATGAACCCGTAGGCACAGAATGCGCCGAAAGAGGCCTCCACATCATGATGGAAAAGCCCATAGCTCCTGATGTGGACTCGGCAAAAAAGCTCATAGCCAGCGCCAAAAAGAATAATGTAAAGCTCCTGGTGGCCCATCACAGGAGGTTCAATGCCAAGATAAATGCCATAAAGGATATGATCGCCGGCGGAGAGCTGGGAAGCCTGGTGGGGGTTTCCATACTGTGGTGCATGTACAAGCCGGCCCAGTATTTTATAGACGGTCCCTGGAGAAAGACAAAGGGAAGCGGCGGGCCCATACTCATAAATACCATACATGAGGTCGATAACCTGAGGTACATATACGGCGAGATAGGCCGGGTATATGCAGAGGTCAGCAACAAGACCCGCGGTTTCGAGGTGGAGGATACCGTAAGCATCAATGTGCGTTTCAAAGACGGCACCCTTGCCAGCATCCTTATGTCTGATGCCGCCCCGTCTCTATGGGGTTATGAGTGCACCATGAGGGAAAACCCGTTCTTCTTCAAGACATTTGGAAAGATATACACATACCTGGGTACGGAGGCTTCCCTTACCGTGCCGGCTATGAACAAGACCTACTATCCCGATCCGAATAAGAAGGGCTGGCAGTATCCCTTAAAGACAGAAGAGATAAAGATAGAATACAGGGATCCCTATGTGGACCAGATAAGCCATTTCTGCAGTGTTATAAAGGGTGAAGAAGAGCCCAGGACATCAGGAGAGGACGGCTTAAAGACACTGGAGATAACCATGGCTGTGATGGAATCAGGCAGCATCAATAAGCCGATAGAAATAGAGTTCGATCTCTAGAAAACCGGCATATAATAAAATATACCAGCAGGAGAAAGATGAAAGCGATCATAAAGGCTGACGCAGAAGCAGGCTCGCTTAAAGTAGCAGAAGTTGAAAAGCCGGAGGCCGGCCCGGGCGAAGTACTGGTAAGGGTAAGGGCAGCCGGGCTCTGCAACAGCGACGTATCTATCCTTAATAATAAGTATAAGGGAAGGACCCCCGTCCCCATACCCCTTATCATGGGTCATGAGGGAGCCGGAGAGATAGCCGGGACAGGCAGTGATGTAAAAGGGCTTGATATAGGCGACAGGGTCGCCATGGAAGCCATATCCGGCTGCGGTTCCTGCTACCAGTGTAAAAGCGGTTTTAAGAATCTCTGCAGTAACTGGTCCCATATAGGCATAACCAGGTCAGGGGTATTTGCCGAATATATCTCAGTCCCTGCTTCCCAGGTCCACAAAATTGCTGATAATGTAAGCTTTTCCCAGGCAGCCATCCTTGAGCCCCTGGGGCTGGTAGTGCGATCGCTGGAGCAGTCAAGGCCCATGGTGGGAGAGACTGTTGCCATACTGGGCCCGGGTTCGCTGGGCATCATGCATGCCATGGCATACAGAGCCGCAGGTGCAGGAAAGATCATAATAATAGGTACCGGCAAAGACAAAAAGAGGCTGGAGATAGCCGGCAGCCTGGGGGCGGACCATACTATAAATATAGATGAAGCCGATTACATAAAGTCGGTATCAGATATAACCGGAGGCCGGGGAGCCGATATTGTAGTAGAGTGCACAAATTCACCCAAAGCCACAGAGATGACATTCGAGATAGCAGCAGCCAGGGGCAGGATAGTGCTTTTCGGGCTCTATCCCAAAGCCTGCTTCGACCAGGTAAAACTCCTGAGAAATAAGATAACTGTCTATGGTGATGTGGGACAGGTATCCAGCCAGTTTATGCAGGCCATCAGGTGGCTGGAGACCGGAAAGATAGACGCGGGAAAGATCATTACCAAAACATTCAGCCTGGATGAGGCCGAAGATGCTTTTAAAGCAGCCCGGGAATGTGACCTTATAAAGATAGTATTTGAGATATAGGAAAATTTTTTAATACTTGATATTAAATAAAAGATAATGATGGCTGGAATAAAAGCTTATATGAATTATATAGACGGGAATTGGACCGGGCCCTCCTCTGGAGAATATTATAAGGATATAAATCCCGCCGATAATAAAGATATTATAGGGGATTTCCCTCTTTCAACAAAAGATGATGCCGCCAGTGCCGTAGAAGCAGCCGATATAGCTTTTAAAGACTGGGGCAGGCTGCTCCCCGTTCAGAGAGAGAAATATATAAAAGAATTCATGCTGCTGCTCGAAAAGAACAGGGAAAATATCGGTAAGTCGCTATGCAGGGAACAGGGAAAGGCCCTTAAGGAAGCAATTGCCGAACCTTCAAGAGGCCTTACTGAGTGCGGCTATATACTGGGTGAAGGCCAGCGCATGGAAGGGATAACCATGCCCAGCGACAGGGAAGGGGTGACAAGTGTGGCTGTAAGGGAGCCGCTGGGAGTGGTAGCAGCTATTACACCCTGGAACTTTCCCATACTTACCCCTATCCGCAAGATCATCCCGGCACTGGTAGCAGGCAATACGGTAGTATTCAAGCCGGCATTAGATACGCCCCTGTGCGGAGTCCTTTTGATGGAATTATTTGACCGGGCCGGTTTTCCGCCCGGTGTTGTCAATATGGTTATCGGGAAAGGCAGCACCATAGGCGACAGCCTCTCCGGAAATCCGCTTGTCAGGGGTATAACCTTTACAGGTTCTACATCGGTCGGGCGCAGGATAAACCAGATGGCTGCCGACAATTTTTCCAAAGCCCAGCTGGAGATGGGCGGAAAAAATCCGGCAGTGGTCATAGGTTACAGTGACCTGGAATATGCGGCAGCACAGGTGTCATCTGCTGCCTTCGCCCTGGCCGGCCAGAGGTGCACTTCCATAAGCCGCCTTATAGTATTGGAAAAGGATGCAGAAGCAATAGAAGATATGATAGCTGCCAGGATGAAAGAATATGTGCTTGGCGACGGCATGGATCCGGAGGTAGATATCGGCCCTATAGTTAACAGCAGCGCCGGCAAAGATATAATGGAGTATATAGAGAGCGCAAAAAAAGAAGGGGCAGTTATAAAGGCTGGCGGCGCGCATCTTTCCGGGGGGATCTATGACCGGGGCTTCTATATTGAACCGACACTCATAACCGATGTTAATCCGTCCATGAAGGTTGCCAGGGAAGAGATCTTCGGCCCGGTCCTGGTGAGCATCAAAGCAGGTTCCTTTGATGAAGCGCTTGCAGTTGCAAATGATACCCAGTACGGTCTGGCCGCATCGATTTTCACTGATGACCTGGACCACATATATAGATTTCAGCAAAATATCCGTTCCGGCATGGTCCACATAAATCACGGTACGGTCACGGACAGCTATATGCCGTTTGGCGGAGTAAAAAATTCAGGACTGGGAAATTTCTCCAAGGGCAAGACAAATAAGGATTTCTTTACCAATCTAAAAGTCATATATACCAGATATAAAAAATGAAGCTATGAAAATATTTGTAAGGACACATGCAAATCTGGGCCCATTGAATAAATATCTTGAAGTGAAAGAAGACATATCTGTCAGGCAGCTATTAAGCGAAATAGGTATCCCGGAGGATCTGGTCTTTCTTATAATCATAAATGGTAAAAAAAGTGATTTGGATTCGGTATTAAAAGAAGGCGATTCTTTATCGCTTTTTCCCTCAATAGGGGGAGGGTAACATATAAATTTTTTTCAAGTTTCCAGTATGAGTAATAAAATATAACCGGTATGTGATTCCCCCTTTTTCACATATCGTGATGTGATCGATAACCTCTGATT
>CAYPXQ010000043.1:0-2268 GCA_964414685.1 uncultured Actinomycetota bacterium | reverse complement strand
CAGTCAACAGCACCGATGCCGGCGAGATAATAATATTTCCCAATAATAAGAATATAATCCTTACTGCCGGCCAGGCAAAGAAACTTCTCAAGAAAAAAAATGTAACAGTCATACCTACCCGTACTATAACTGAAGGTATTTCGGCAGTTCTTTCATATAATCCCGATGCAGGCATGGAGGAGAATATCTCCAATATGGAACAATCCATAGCCATGTCAAAAAGCGGGGAGATAACCCAGGCCGTAAGGGATGCAAAGCTTCATGTGGGAAGGATAAAGAAAGGCGCCTATATAGGCCTGTGCAATGGTGATGTCAGGGTGGTGGCAGCCAATATAATAGATGCGGCTACCGACCTTATCCGGGACATGCTGGAGGGACATGAAGAAGTGATAACCTTTTATACCGGTAAAGATATAGATGGCAATACTGTAAAGCAGCTAAGGGATAAGCTATCACAGCTTTTCCCGAAGATCGACATCGAGATCCATAAGGGCGGCCAGCCCCTTTACCCCTTTATATTTTCAATAGAATAAAGCAGACGGAGACAGCCGATCAGGATAATCTCGGGAAAATTCAAGGGGCGGAAACTGAAGACGCCTTCCGGCCTTTCCATAAGGCCTACTCTCGACAGGGTCAGGGAAAGCATATTCAATGTCCTGGGGCCGGGAATGGAGGGCTTAAGGGTGCTGGACCTTTTTTCAGGTACAGGCTCACTGGGCCTGGAAGCTCTTAGCCGGGGTGCAGACCGGGTCTGTTTTGTGGATAAGGATGCGCAGTCCATCGATCTTCTAAAGTATAATACTGAAAACCTGGTGTCTGGGAGACCAGGCGCTGGGTGTTTTGATATAATCCAGAGCGATGTGCTGGAATATTTAAGGTTTTGCAATATACAGAAGTGGGATATAATCTTTTTAGACCCGCCCTACAAGATCGAGGCGGACATGATGAAGGATATCTTCGATACAATCGCCGGCAGGGGTATAGCCGGCAGGGATTCATTGCTGGTATACGAGTTCTTTTTTAAAAGGCAGGTCCAATATGAGACCGGCATCATGGAACCGGTAAAGGAATCTTTTTTCGGTGATAAGAAAGTGTTGTATCTAAAACCGGCAGAAGTCCTGGAGTAGAATTTATGGAAAAGACAGCAGTATGTCCGGGGACATATGATCCCCTTACAGAAGGCCACAGGGACATAATAACCAGGTGTTCCCGGGTGTTCAGGAAAGTATATGTGGCCATTTCCAAAAATACCAGAAAAAAACCGCTTTACAGCCTGGAGAAAAGGATAGACTTTGCCAGGAGGTCACTGGCTGATCTGGCCAATATCCAGATAATACCGTTCGAGGGGCTACTGGCGGACCTGGTTGCCGGGATAGATGCCGAGGTCATAGTAAAAGGTTTAAGGGCTATATCCGATTTTGAATATGAGTTTCAGATGGCCCAGATAAACAAAAAGCTCAAGCCCGAGATAGAGACCATGTTTATGGTGTCAAACCCAAGTTATGCCTACCTGAGTTCCAGTGCCGTTAAGGAAGTAGCGCGCTTTGGGGGATGCATCACCGGCCTGGTGCCGGCAGAAATAGAGAAAGAAGTGGAAGAGAGCTTCAGGACAGGCATATTTGAATAAATATTGATAATAATACACTTGGAAAGAGGCAGGGGATGAACGCATTAGAGATAATAGACCGCATGGAAGAACTTCTGGATGGAAGCAAAAGGATACCGTTTTCCGCCAATGTAGTAGTCAATGGCGATGAGATCTATGACCTTATAGAAGAGCTCAGGAATGTGATGCCTGAGGAATTCAAACAGTCCAGGTGGATCGTCAGGGAAAGGGAAAATATGATCGAGGAAGCTAAAAAGCAGTCGGAAAAGATCATAAAGAATGCCCAGGAAAAGGCTGACGTACTGGTAGACGAGACAGAGATAATGAAAAGAGCCTCCAGGAAATCAGAAGAGATGATGTCTGCCATAGAAGCCAGAGCCAGGACGATAAGGCTGGAAGCTGAAGATTATGCTGATGAAAAGCTGGCAAACCTGGAAGCGGTGCTGCATAAACTGCTGAACTCCATAGAGAAGGGCAGGGAACAGTTCAGGAGCTCCCTGTCGTCCGGGAAATAAGGCAGCAGTTTCCAGGCCAACATGCAAAAATTTCCAGTTTTATTATTGTTTTTTTTGTGTTATATTGTTTGAGTTTTTGGCTAGAAGCCTGTCTAAAAACTGGTCTCAGGCTTGCAGTCTGGAATTTTTATTCAGACCGAGGCTCGA
>CAYPXQ010000042.1:0-4084 GCA_964414685.1 uncultured Actinomycetota bacterium | reverse complement strand
TACACCCTCCGGGGATTATGTGGTTGTGAAGTTCGCCCGCTGGGCTTTTGAGAAATTCAAAGGTGCCCAGGACAGACTGGGTACCCAGATGCGGGCTGTAGGCGAGGTTATGAGTATAGGAAAAAATTATAAAGAAGCTTTCCATAAGGCTATCCGTTCTCTGGAAAACGGCCAATACGGGCTGGGATTTGCTAAAAACTTCAACACGCTTTCACTGAATGAACTGATAGAGCTCCTGAGTATTCCCACCAGTGAACGGCAGTTTATCATGTACGAAGCCATCCGCAAGGGTGCTGCAGTTGAATTGCTGCATGAGCGAACGCATATCAAAAAATGGTTTATAGAACAGATGGCAGATCTGGTAAAGTTTGAAGAGGAGCTTCTTGCTTATAAAGGCAGATCCCTTCCGGATGATCTATTGGTACGGGCCAAAAAAGACGGTTTTGCTGATAGATACCTGGCAAAGATATTAAGCATGAGTGAAGATTCAATCCGCAAGCAGCGGATAAGCCTGGGTATAACAGAAGGATGGGAACCGGTACCAGTAAGCGGCGTAGAAGATGCCTCATATTATTTTTCAACATACAATGCGCCGGATAGTGTTCAGAGCAGTCAAAACCGAAAGATAATGATCCTGGGCGGCGGCCCTAACCGGATCGGCCAGGGAATAGAATTCGACTATTGCTGCGTCCATGCTGCTTTCGCAGTCAGGGACGAAGGCCTGGAAACAATCATGGTCAACTGCAACCCTGAAACAGTGTCGACCGATTATGATACATCGGACAAGCTGTATTTCGAGCCGCTTACTGTTGAAGATGTCTTAAGTATCTATGAAAAGGAAAAACCTGAGGGTGTCATCGTGCAGTTTGGAGGCCAGACTCCACTGAATATCGCGGGACAACTTGAAGAGGCAGGTGTTAAGATCATTGGCACATCCCCGGAGACTATCGACCTGGCCGAAGACCGTGACCGTTTCCGGGAGATGATGGAGAGACTGCACATCCCCATGGCTGAGTCAGGTATGGCCAGTGATCTTGAACAGGCGCTGAAGATTGCTGCCAGGATCGGCTATCCCCTGATGGTACGTCCATCATATGTCCTTGGCGGGCGCGGGATGGAGATCATACATGATGACCAGATGCTTCGCGAGTATATTTCGGCAGCCGTGGAAGTAACCCCTGAAAGGCCCATTTTAATTGACAAGTTTCTTGTAAATGCCATAGAGGCCGAAGCAGACGCTATTGCCGACGGAACTGATGCATTTGTCCCTGCAGTGATGGAGCATGTCGAATATGCCGGAGTCCATTCAGGCGACTCAGCCTGTGTTATCCCTCCTGTATCAATACCGCAAAAACATATTGATACCATAAATGATTATACCCGCAGGATAGCTATTGAGATGGGTGTAGTGGGCCTGATGAACATGCAGTATGCTATCGCCGAAGATATAGTATATGTACTGGAAGCCAACCCCCGGGCATCGCGTACTGTTCCATTGATCTCGAAGGTATGCAATATCCCCATGGCCCGGCTGGCAACCCAGGTCATGCTGGGTAAAAAACTGGCTGATCTCAACTTAGAAAAAAAGCTTATCCCCCACTTTGGGGTCAAGGAAGCAGTATTTCCATTTAATATGTTCCAGGAGGTCGATCCCCTTCTGGGCCCGGAAATGCGTTCAACAGGTGAGGTCCTCGGATTGGCGGACTCTTTTGGCCTGGCTTTCTTTAAAGCCCAGGAAGCTACCCAGCAGCCTTTGCCTTCAACAGGTACTGTACTGATCACTGTTGCCGACGGAGATAAGGCACAGATCACTGAAGCTGCCAGGCTATTTTACCAGCTTGGTTTTAGAATAATGGCAACAGATGGGACCTGCAGGCATTTGATGTTAAATGATATAAAAGCGGAAAAGATCCTCAAAGTCTATGAGGGCAGGCCAAATATAATCGATGCCATAAAAAATAATGATATACAATTGATCATCAATACACCCATAGGCAAGCAAAGCCGTCATGATGATTCTTATATCAGGAAAGCCGCTATCAGGTACAAAATACCTTATATTATCACCACAACTGCAGCAGTTGCCACAGCTAATGGGATCAAGGCCAGGCTTACTGGTGAGAACACTGTGAAGTCGCTCCAGGAATACCATGCTGATATGGCATAAGGTTTTTCATGCATCCATGTTTTATTAATATATTGAATGCATTGCTCAATATTCATGTTTTTTGTGCAGTATAATGCACAAAAATTTCCTTTTAGAGATGAAAGTCAATAATACAAAGCACATATGACAATTATTGCTTATAAACCCAGAGCCGGAAAGATCATGGATATATCCCCCTTAAGCTCACTGCTTCTGCCACTCTCTCAACTCCCAGGATGGTGGCGGCCCTTCTCATATCCACTTTTCTTTCCGTTGACAACTCGTAGACCTCATAAAAAGCCTTCTCCATGATATCCCTTAGCGACAGATCCACCTTTCGCTTGGACCAGAAGTACGACAGGTTCCCCTGCACCCATTCAAAGTAGGATACGGTGACTCCCCCGGCATTACAAAGGATATCGGGGATTATAAAGATACCCCGGTCATTCAATATTTTATCTGCATCCAGGGTAGTGGGGGCATTGGCACCCTCGGCAATAAACCTTGCCTTTATAAGACCTGCATTGGACTTCTTGATCTGGTTTTCCAGGGCAGCCGGGATAAATACATCGCAGTCGACAGAGAATATGCCATCCCTGTCCATACTCTCGGCATCCCTATATCCGGCCACAGTGCCCTTCTCTTCGGCATGCTTATAAGCCTTATGGGGATCTATTCCCGCTTTATTGTATATGGCGCCGTCCACATCCGATATGGCTACTATCTTAAAGCCCAGATCATGTAGTATCTTAGCAGCATTAGAGCCCACATTGCCGAATCCCTGGACAGCAATATCCATATCAGTAGTATCTATCTTGTGTACCTTCAGGGCAGATAGCAGCGAATATACCACACCCCTGCCGGTAGCTTCTTCCCTTCCCTGGCTTCCCCCCAGGGCTATTGGTTTCCCTGTCACTACCCCGGGCACGGCATAGCCCTTGTCTGTGGAATAGGTATCCATTATCCAGGCCATGACCTGGGCATTGGTACCCACATCCGGGGCAGGTATGTCGCGTTCGGGACCTATTATGTTTATTATCTCGAAGGTATAGCGGCGGGTAAGGTTTTCCAGCTCATCCATGGACAGCTGTTTGGGGTCTACCGCGACACCTCCTTTGGCTCCGCCAAACGGGATGCCGGTTACAGCACATTTTAAGGTCATTAGCAGTGCCAGCGCTTTTATCTCATCAGGGTTTGCATCAGGATGGTAGCGTATACCTCCCTTGGCTGGTCCCCTGTTTGTATTGTGCTGCACCCTCCAGCCTTTGAATATATCAATATCTCCCTTATCCCTCTTTACGGTAACAGATACTTCTACTACCTTCCTGGGCTCTTTTATATATTCCTTAAGACCCTTAGAGATCTTAAGGTCTTCCATAACATAATCCAGGCGGTCTTTGGTCATGTCCCATACTGATTTTTTCTGTTTCAGGCTGTCTGGAGTAATCTTTGATGCATCATCATCTATCATAGTCAAATCCCCTTCTATTTAGTTTTTGCTTAAGTCTTTACAAGATTGCCGATTTTCCTGATTCGGATGTACGGATACGGATGGCATCCTCTACCGGCAGTATGAAAACTTTTCCTGCTCCTATTTTTCCCGTGCGGGCAAGAGACACGATAAGGCGGGTCACCTCATCTACGATGTCTTCATCTAATACGATCTCAAGCTTGGTCTTTTTTCGGAATTTGACTTCCTTTGAGGGTTTCTCTCCATTCAGCCGGCCTCTTTGCCTGCCAAATCCCTCCACTTCTGATACGGACATCCCATCTACGCCTGCTTCAATAAGAGCATCTTTGATCTTGTCCAGCTGTGACGGCTGGATGAAGCATTCGATCTTTCTTAACATTTAGGTTTTCCTTTCTACAGGTTTATCTTCCTTCCTAAAAACTTTTAAAATTATTGATTATATAGACTTATTTTTCAATAGGAAGTTC
>CAYPXQ010000041.1:0-3070 GCA_964414685.1 uncultured Actinomycetota bacterium | reverse complement strand
CTTCCTTATCCTCAATGGTCAATATTATTTGAGTACCGCTGCCGGCATATTCTCCGCCTGCAGGCGACTGTCCCGTGACCTTACCTTCCCCGGCATCCTGGGGCACGGTGGCCACTATGAATCCCAAATCCTTAAGCAGGTCAAAAGCTTTTGCCAGGGAAAGCCCGGTCACATCAGGCACCTCAAGGCCTTTGCTTACTATCAGCACCACTTCAGAAGCCTTATCATATACGGTCCCGCTTTCAGGAGCCTGTGAGAAGACAAGCCCAATTTCTTCACTGCTTTCTTCCAGGACAATGGTCACTTTATCAAAACCAGACAGCGAAAGCGCTGCCAGAGCCTCCTCTTCCGTCATGCCTGTGACATCAGGCAGCTCTCCCTGGGGGTCTTCTCCCTTGCTAATAAATATTTTTACTTTCGTCGACCTGGTTATGAGGGTATCGGCTGCCGGCTTCTGGTCGAATATGTAGTCCTCCGGCTGCAGGTCCGAGAACTCATATATGACTTCATCTATTTCTACATCAAGGGCAGAAAGTATTTTCTCGGCATTGCCTAATTTGAATCCGGTAAGGACGGGCATCTCAAAAGTCTCTTCCCCCCTGCTCACATATAATATCATGCTGAGCTTCTCGCCGGTGAGGGATTCCAGAATAGAACCCGGCGGAGGGCTCTGGTCAAATATTTTTCCCCGGTTAAAGGTATCATTATATTCATCTACTTCAGTTGCCTCGATAAACATCTCTTCAAGCATTCCCCTGGCCTCCTGGATGTCCAGCCCGGTCAGATCCGGTACCTCTACCTTATTATGGATATCACAGATCTCGTCAGGCTCCTTACCCTTTTCGAATATCTTCCATTCCAGTAATTCCTCGGGACACCAGAATACCGGTTTCAGCCCGGATTCGCTGCAGACCCTGAAATCTGTAAGACCATTCCCGGGATCGGGGAAATCGGCGGCAGCAATCCCTTCAAGGGCCAAAGACATGAACTGCCTCCATATATCGGCAGGATAGGTACCGCCAACTAGTACCCTTCCATTTATGGGCTCCATAGGTTCACTGCTTTCAGAATTGCCCATCCATACTATTGTCACCAGGTCTGGAGTATACCCGGCAAACCAGGCATCCTTATAATCGCTGGTGGTGCCTGTCTTTCCGGCAGCCGGCCTTCCTATATCGGCGCCCCTTCCGGTGCCTGTCTCGATTACTTTCCTCAAAATACGGGTAATATATGCTGCTACAGGCTCGTCAAGGATCCTGGAGGAGGCGCCTTCGCCTTCGGGATCATGCTGGAACAGGATATTGCCTTCAGCGTCTGTTATCTTCAATATAGTGACCGGCCGGCGGTATATGCCTCCAGAAGCAAGCGTGGAAAAGATCTTGCCGACCTCAAGCGGAGTTACACCGACCTCAAGCCCTCCAAGTGCTATAGCAGGATTGCTTCCTATGTCATAGATCTCCATCTGGCTGCACAGGGATTCCACATTTTCCGCACCCAGCCTCATCATCAGCTGCGCATACACTACGTTCACCGAATAGACAGTAGCATCGGCTATGGAGAGGTCGCCCTCGAATGACTGGCCGCCATAATTATTGACTTCCCAATCCGGTCCTTCAGGCATATCAATAGTTATAGGTCCATTGGGGGCAAATTCGTTTTTGGCTGATATATTCTGCCGGACAGCTTCCATAAGCACAACAGTCTTGAATACCGAGCCCGGCTGCCTGCGGCCCTGGGTGGCAATATTGAATTTGCTCTTTTCATAATCCTTGCCGCCTATGAGAGCATAAATATATCCATTGTCAGGATCAGAGCATAAAAGCGAATAAGAGGGTTCGATGTCTTCGGGAAAGACGGTGCTGACAGACTGCTCGGCTTTTGACTGAAGGTCCATATCCAGGGTGGTATATATGCGCAATCCGCCCTTAAACACATCATAATCGCTGAACATCTGGTCATAAAGCTGTGTCTTCACATAATCTATAAAATAGGGGGCCATACGCCCGGTTGTTCCGGTATCACCAACAGCCGTCCTGCCCTCATTTACTATTATCGGTTCTGCAAGGGCTTTCATATAATCTTCCGAACTTATCATCTCCTGCTCGTACATCATCCTCAGCACATGATCCCGCCTGTACCTGGCGCTCTCTATATCATTGAATGGAGAATATATCTCGGGTGCCTGTATCATGCCTGCCAGCATTGCAGCCTCTGGTATGCTGAGGCTTGAAGCATCTTTGCCCAGGTAGATCTCGGAAGCCTTCTCTATGCCATAGGTACCGGCGCCGAAATATATGGTATTAAGGTATATCTCAAGTATCCTGTCCTTGGTAAAGTTCCGTTCCAGCTGTATGGCTACCAGGGCTTCATTTATTTTTCTTCTCCAGGTCTTTTCCGGGGAGAAATAGATATTCTTGACAACCTGCTGGGTTATGGTGCTGGCGCCCTGGGCCAGGTCCCGGGCCCTGATATCTGCTATGGCAGCGCCTATTATCCTTATATAATCAACACCCTGGTGTTCATAAAACCGCTTATCCTCAATAGCTACTACAGCATCTCTTATATTCTGGGACATCTGGCTGAAATCAATTATTTCCCGGTTTTCCCCGGCATGGAATTCTGTTATCAGGTTCCCATCGATGTCATAGACCTTTGATGTCTGGGCAATAGGGGAGGGGGTAAGCTCCTCCAGTGTAGGAAGTGAATTTATATATATAAAGCCGGTAATAGCAGCCAGGCCGCCTATTAAGGCAATAGTTATGCCGGCAAATATCAGAAGACCCCTGAGGCAACCACCGGCAGTTCTTTTTTTACCCATCATAAAGACCTTATTTTTTTAAATAACAGACTTATGGAATATTATATAAAATTCAGGCAAATAGCAATAATGGCAAAATTGGACTGATAGACATATGAAGCGGGCCTGTGTTAATATTTACATTATTTTGTTTTACCGGACTTAAAAGGAAATCAGGATGGAAAAAGATATAAAGAAACAGCTTGAAATGATAAATATGGGGACCGAGGATATCCTGGTAAGGGATGAGCTTGAAGATATTATAGAAGGATC
>CAYPXQ010000040.1:0-2931 GCA_964414685.1 uncultured Actinomycetota bacterium | reverse complement strand
GAAAGATCAAGATCCTGCCAGACTTTGTAAAACAAAGAAAAGGTATTTCAAAAGCGGTGAATAAATACCTTAAGTAAAGAGATTATAATGGTAGAAAATTTAAATGAAAATCCATTAGACAAGATCGCATATTATCCCGGATGTTCACTTGATTCAACTGCTATTGATTTCAATGTCTCGCTGAAGAAACTCCTGGATGTACTTGATGTGGAGCATATCGAGATCGAAGACTGGAACTGCTGCGGGACCACGCCGGCCCAGAATGTCAGCAGCGAGCTGGTCCTGATACTCTCGGCAAGGAACCTTTTCCTGGCAAAAAAAATGGGCTTTACTGATATATTGGCGCCCTGTATTTCCTGTTACAACAAACTTTACAAAGCAGCCTATTATTTAAACAGCAGCAGCAGGCTGAAGAATAAAAAAGAAGAAGAGACCAGGGAAGCTATTATTGCAGGCCTTAAGGATATGGGTTTTACCGCGGAAGATGAATTAGACTTCAAGGTATATTCTGTTATGGAATTTTTATACCTTAAGAAAGATAAGATCGGGGAAAAATATAATGAATTCAAGTCAGGCGGAAGCAGCTCTCCTGCAGGCCGGGATCTCCTAAACAGGATCGATCCGGTCTGTTACTATGGATGCGCTCTTCTCAGGCCTGACAGCGCCGTGAGGTTTGACGACATAGAAAATCCCACTTCTATGGAAGAGATACTGGAAGAAGTGGATGTCAGATGCAGGGATTTTCAGTTTAAGACCGAATGCTGCGGCGCCATCCTATCCCTTACCCACAAGGACGCGGTTTTAAGGCTGAGCAATATTATCCTGGAAGGTGCCGTTGAGAGCAAGGCAAACTGCCTGATAGTATTTTGCCAGCTCTGCCAGCAAAACCTGGATCTGAGACAGGACCAGATAAACAGGTCTTTTAATAAAAAGTACCGTCTCCCGGTAATATATATTACCCAGATCCTGGGAATCGCCCTGGGACTTTCACCGGAAAGCGTGATGATCGATAAACTTTTTGTGGGCACAGAGTTTATTAAAAACAATTAAAAGCCATTACTAAGGAATAAAAAATTGAGAATTGGAATATTTGTATGCTTCTGCGGCTCTAACATCGGGGGCACAGTAGATGTGGAAAAGGTCGCCAGCGAGGCTTTGAAGTTTCCAGGCGTGGTATTTACCCAGACAAACCTTTATACCTGTTCCGAACCGGGACAGGCCCAGATAATCAATGCCGTAAAAGAACACAAACTTAACCGGGTAATAGTGGCGTCCTGCTCTCCCAGGGTGCATCAGGGCACATTTATGAGGACGGTAGAGTCGGTAGGCCTCAATCCCTATTTATTTGATATGGCAAATATAAGGGAGCATGTATCATGGATACATGATGATAAGGAAAAAGCCACAGAAAAAGCCATAGAACTGATAAGGATGGCTGCGGCAAAAGTATACAGGCATAATGAATTATTCCCTAAATTTTTTGATGTAAACAAAAAGGTCATCATAGTCGGCGGCGGTATAGCCGGGATCCAGGCGGCACTGGATATAGCCGAAGGGGGAAGAAAAGTCGTACTGGTGGAGCGCGAATCCTCCATAGGCGGGAAGATGGCCCAGCTTGATAAGACATTTCCCACCATCGATTGTTCTGCCTGCATATTGTCTCCCAAGATGGTAGACGTGGGGATACATGAGAATATAGAGCTTCTGACCCTTTCGGAAGTATTAAATGTCGAGGGATCCATCGGCAACTTCCAGGTCACCATCAAGAAAAAGCCCAGATATATTAATGAGAAGAACTGCACTGCCTGCGGAGAATGTGAAAAGGTCTGTCCTGTAAATATTGTAAATGAATATGAAGCCGGCCTTTCTACAAGGAAAGCCATCTCCAGGATGTTTACCCAGGCCGTACCTTCAGCATACAATATTAACTTTAAGGGCAAGGCTCCATGCAGGAGCACCTGTCCGGCCAATGTCCCCGCCCAGGGTTATATTGCCCTGATACGCGAAGGCAAGTATATGGAAGCCCTGAAGCTTCACAGGGAAGAGAATCCTTTCCCTTCTATCTGCGGAAGGGCATGCATGCACCCGTGTGAGGAAAGCTGTACCAGGAATCTTGTAGATGACCCTATCGCCATAATGGGACTGAAGAGGTTTATGGCTGATTATGAGCTCAGGCTGGGCGAGATCCCGCTTCCCGAGATGGAAGAGAAAAAGGATAAAAAAGTGGCTGTCATAGGATCGGGGCCTGCCGGTCTTACAGCAGCATATTTTCTGGCAAAAAAGGGTTATGGCGTCAAAATATTCGAGTCCCTTCCCGTAACCGGGGGGATGTTAAGGGTCGGTATACCAAGATACAGGCTCCCTGCAGAGATCATCGACCTGGAGATCGATGTGGTCAAAAGGATGGGGGTACAGATCGAGACCAACCATCCGATAGAGGATTATGACCAGGTATACAACTTAAAGGAAAAAGAAGGATTTGAAGCGGTGTTCCTGGCCACCGGCGCCCACCAGGACAAAAAACTCAATTGCGAGGGAGAGGACCTGAAGGGAGTGATACCAGGTATCACATTCCTGCGTGATGCGGCTCTTTCAAAGATAAAGAAGCTTGACGGAAAAGTTGCGGTAATAGGCGGCGGCAATGTCGCTATTGATTCTGCCAGGACTGCTCTCCGCCTGGGAGCCAAAGAAGTAAGCATATTCTACCGGAGGAGCAGGGACGAGATGCCTGCCCTTGAAGAAGAGGTAGAAGAGACGCTTGAAGAAGGAATAAAGATAAATTATCTAACTGCGCCGGTTAAGATCGAAGGGGAAAAGGGCAGATCCAGGAAGCTTGTCCTTATAAAGAACGAACTGGGGGAACCTGACAGCAGCGGAAGAAGAAGGCCTGTCCCCATACAGGGGAGCGAATATGATTATCCCGTGGATCAT
>CAYPXQ010000039.1:0-14410 GCA_964414685.1 uncultured Actinomycetota bacterium | reverse complement strand
TTCATTGTTTTTCCCGGCCACGGCAGCTATTATTTTTTTATTATCATCCAGGATGACATTGAATATATAGTCTATCCCGGCCATCCTGCCCGCCTCTTCTATATCTTCCCTTACCGGGTTGCCGGCTGCCCTGCCTGCAGCGGCCCTGTCGTCAAGCATCATGCTGTGATTGGCCTGGATGGAATTCCGGCTGCACACGCCCGGCATCACTGCTTTGGCTCCGCCCGAGTATCCGGCAAAATAGTGATACTCTATATTGCCGGTAGCTATCAGGAGATCGCTTCCCAGGACCTCCCTGAAGACTTCTACTGGTGTGCCGGAAGCAGTATTCCCTATATGAATGGTCTCTTTGGGATCAGAGTCGATCACCTTTACCCGGCTATATACTTGGTCCCCTGCCAGCTTTCTTTTCTCTTCTTCTGTATGGCATCTGTGGATCCCCAGGCCCAGTATGACTTTTATGTTTTCATGCCGGATTCCCCCTTCTTCCAGCTCATCTATAAGCCGGGGCAAAAACCTGTATGAAGGGCAGGGCCTGGTCATATCGCTTGCCAGGATAACCGCATTTGCCTTACCCTCTGCCATTTTCCTTAACCGGGGTGAGCCTATGGGGTTTTCAAGGGCTTTTTCTATTACCTGTCTTTCATCAATATTCCTGTCAGTCTCACAGCCGCTGATTATATCCTGGATATTGTTTTCCGGGATGCTGAGCATTATACTTTTTTTACCATAAGGGATATAGATCTTCATGTCCTTTAAAGCCTCTTTCTCTTTCTATCAGTTTTGAGCGCCTCTCTTAAGCGCTTTTACTGCCGGGAGCTCTTCTCCCGATAGAAATCTTACCATAGCTCCGCCTCCGGTGCACATATAGGAAAAACCCTTTTCCAGGCCAAACCTCTTTGCTGCAGATATGGAGTCCCCTCCTCCTATGACAGAAAAGGCGCCTGAAGCTGCGGTATGGGTAAACAGTTCTTTTGTGCCCTTTCCCATCTCTGGCTTCTCGAATACGCCTGCAGGACCGTTTACAAATACAGTCTTTGCCCTGGTGATAATATCCTTATACATATCTATGGTAGCTGTCCCGATATCCATTATGGCATGTTCCGGGGAAAGGCCGTCAAGGCCTGTCTCCTTTCTTCCCTTATCCATACAGGCAAAATCTACCGGGGTCACTATCCTGTCAGGGTGCCGGGAGAGTATCTCCCTTGCCCTATCCATATAATCATCAAGCTTTTTGGTATATATTATTTCTTCTGAAGCTTTACCCAGCGGCTTTCCCCCGGCCATCAGGAAAAGCTGGCCCAGCAGGCCAGAAGCCAGTATGGTGTCGGCAATACCTTTCGAAAGTACCTCCGGCATCATGGAAAAGGCATCTTCTATCTTGGCACCTCCCAGGACAAAAACCACCGGGTGGCGGGGGCTTTCCATTATTTGGGACAGGACTTCGTATTCAGCCTCAAAAAGCCTCCCCATTCCTGAAGGAAGTATCTGGGGAAAGCCCACCAGTGTGGGCTGGTCCCTGTGGGCAGAGGCAAAACCGTCGCATATGTATATGTCTGCCAGGGGGGTAAGCTTTGACACCACAATAGTCTTTGCCTGCTCTGAGGGCTCAAGCTTTAATTTTGTCTCAAAAAGAGTCATCTCCTCTGCCATATAGCGAACATTATCCAGAAGCAGTATCCGGCCGGCTTTCAGGTTCCTTATGGCATCCCTGGCAGCAGGGCCGCACACGTCATCAATAAAGTCTATTTCTTTACCGGTAAGATCCGACAACACATGCGAGTGGAGTTCGGTGGATATAAAGTTATGGTATTCCAGATCCCCTCCCTGGTGTGTCAAAAGCACAAGTTTTGCTTTTCGGTCAGCAAGCTGGGAAATAGTGGGAACTGCCTTCTCTATCCTGGTGATATCTTTTAAAACGCCTTTTTCCCGGTCATAGGGAGAATTTAGGTCTATACGGGCAATTACGGTCTTATCCTCAAAGTCAAAGTCATCCAGTGTCTTTATGCCGTATTTCATCCTGCTACTCCATGCCCAGGTATCTGTTGGTAAGGGCCACAGCTTCGGCTCCCTCTTTCTGGAGGGACAGGGCAGCTCTAATGCCGTCTATAGTCTCGGGGATGACAACTGCCTCCTGGGGGATGTTTATGGTAAAGAAAAGGTCATCTCCTGACTTTGCCGCCATCTCCTTAAACAGGCCTATCTCATACATGTCAGCCCTCTTATTTCCCTTATCCCTGGCATACTTGAACAGGGCGGTATTAGAGTTAAAGCCCTTTGCGATCTCGACTACCTTGATCCTGGGATGTGAATCAAACAGCTCCAGTGCCTTTTCTACCGATATGGGATTCTTTGGCGTGACCAATAAAGTTATTATATGTCCGTGGGTTATGGGCAGGTGCACCAGGGCGCCGGTGGCCTTTATATGGGGCATTATAAGCATAAGGTCTACTGCCTGGTGATTGGGTACCGGCTCTACCATGGCCACATCTACCAGCCCCCGGTGGGTATCTCCCGGGTCGGCTACCCTTCTTAAGATGGTCACTACTACCTTTTCTACTCCCACGGCCCTGTCTATACAGTCTACAGCCCTTATAAAGCCGGTGGTATTGCAGGAGGTGAGCTTCAGGTAATCTGCTCCCACGCCCCTGGAATAGTTAGCATAGCCGTGGAAGAATACATCTGCCACCTCGTTTTTCTCACCACCCTGGAATATGGCTTTGAGCCCTTTTGCTTTGTATATCTCCTTATTCTTTGCACCAATTCCTGCCGGGGCGGCATCAAGCACTATGTCTACCTGGGACAGAAGGTCATCGAAGTTTCCTTTTACAGGGATATCTTCCTCATCAAATGCAGCTTTCATGGAGTCTTCTACCACATACATATCATAAGGGTTTTCTGAGTCATACAGGGCCCTGATCGATAAGGTAGGGGCTACATCTGCTATGCCCACTAGCTCCATGTCTTCTTGCCTGGCTACTCCGTCTGCCAGCCTCTGGCCGATAACGCCATATCCGGCAACGCCTACTTTTACTCTGTTCATAATAATCCTCCTGGATCATTTCACTTTTTAGGTTGTCTTCGTTATATACTGGTATATATTTAACCGGTTACGTAACTGGTTAAATATTATCTTATTATTTTTTTTGTGTCAAAGTCCTAATTGGATCTTTATCAACGGCGCAGGTGTCAGTACAGTTTTAGGATGTTTTACAGATATTCCTTATGTGCCTTTACTATAGCATCCTCGAGTATCTCTTCAAGGTTATCCGCGGCTTCCTCTGCCATATTCCCCGCATGTAAAACTATAAATCAATTAATAATTCTATTTGCAATTTTTTTTACTGCAAAAAAGGAGGCATCTCATAAATGCCTCCTTTACAGATAAATAGTAAAATATTATTAGCTCTTATTTCACTTTTTCCTTTACTTTTTTTCCGAATACGAACCTGGGTACAGTGCACGCGGCTATCTGGATCTTTTCCCCGGTAGCAGGATTTACACCTGTCCTTGCTTTTCTTTCCGAAGTCTGGAAAGTGCCGAATCCGGTAAGTGCTATCTTTTCACCATTTGCCAGTGCATCACTTATGACATCCTGCATGGCGTCGATAACGCTGGCTATGTCCTTTTTTGATACATCAGTGTTTCCGGCAATAGCATCTACTAATTCTGATCGGTTCATTATAGCTCCTCTCTTTTATTATTAAAATATAATACTTATATTAAATATTTATAATAAGTTCTTAACTGCGTCTGAGGAATCTGCTTATGATCCGCGATTTTCAAAAATCCCTTATAAAACAACAAACAGATTATGTTATCCAGGCTCAGCATAAAATGAATTCTTGACTTACTATTATACACATTTTTATTTTTTTTAGTTATACTTTCTTTAAAATATTTTTTTTAAGACTTATATGATCCATGAAAGAGAAGGTGGGAGCATGCCCCGGACACTAAGATTTAAAAAGCAAGACCTGATCGACTATACGGTAAGGTTCATGGAAAAACTGGGAGTTCCAGCCGCTGATGCAGAGATCGTAGGCGATGTCCTTATAGAGGCAGACTTAAGGGGAGTGTCGTCACACGGACTCATAAGGCTGTCGACATATTACGGAAGCAGGCTTAAAAAAGGCTATATGGATCCCGCCACTCCCTCAAAAGTGATAAAAGAAACTGATACCACCATTGCCTTCGATGGAGGCAATGGCCTGGGGCAGGTAAACGGGTACCGGGCTATGGATGCCTGCATAGAAAAAGCCAAAAGTTCAAATATTTCCATAGCTACAGTAAAGGGCTCCAACCACTACGGCATAGCGGCATATTATGCCATGATGGCTCTCAAGGAAGATATGATAGGTATTTCCATGACTAATTCCCAGCCTCTTACCACCCCTACCTACGGCAGGACAGCTGTACTGGGCACCAATCCCATAGCAGTGGCTGCCCCTTCGTATGAAAGATATCCCTATGTACTTGATATGGCAACCTCTGTAGTACCCATAGGAAAGGTGAAAGTATTTGAAAAAAAAGGCCAGAAGATCCCTATGGGCTGGGGGATAGATGATGACGGCAATGTCACCGATGACCCCAAAAAGGTGCAGAGCGGCGGTCCCGGCGCAGTCCTTCCCCTGGGCTCTACCGATGTCTTAAGGTCATATAAGGGATACGGGCTGGCACTGATGGTGGACATACTATGCGGGGCGCTGTCGGGAGCGGCAGTCCTTACCGATGTGGGATTCCCCCATGAACCAAAAAAATCCGATGTGGGACATTTTTTCATGGCCATAAACATAGACGCTTTCAGGCCGGTCCTGGACTTTAAGAAGCAGATAGACTATATGGTAGGGCTGCTTAAGGACTCTCCCAGGGCTGCAGGCCAGGACGAGATATTTATTGCCGGGGAAAAGGAATACCTGGCATCGGAAGAGAACCGTAAGAGAGGCGTGCCTCTCCTGGATAAGATAGTGGAGGAGCTTAAGCTAAACGGAGCTGATATCGGGGCTCCATTTGAATGCGAGGAGATAGGGTAGAGTCCATCCTTTTATTTCATCCATACGGTCCCAGCACAGGAGGAGTTATTCTTTAGCCGGCATATATCTCAATTATCTCATTTAAAAATCCCAGTGCTTCCTTCTCCGGCCTCTGGAAGGAATTTCTTCCTATTATGGAGCCGAAGGCTCCCCCGTCTTTTATCTGCCGTATCTCTTCCAGGACCTCCTTTTTGCCCCTGGCCGGGCCTCCTGAGAATATGACGATCCTTTTACCGTTAAAAGCGCTCTGCACAACATGCCTTACCCTGTCCGCCAGTGTTTCAACAGGGATATTGTATTTCTCATAGGTCTTTTTGGCAGCTTCCAGTTCCATATGCGCCGAGGGCGGTTTGACTTTTATTATATGTGCTCCCAGCTGGGCTGCTATCTGCGCCGCATATGCCACGATATCAACCGCAGTCTCTCCATCTTTGGAAAGATTGGAACCCCTGGGATATGACCAGACTACTACAGCCAGGCCAGCCGCTTTTGCCTCCAGCGCCATCTCCCTTACCTCCTCATACATGTGCTTGAAATTGCTGCTTCCCGGATATATGGTAAAACCTATGGCAGCACACCCCAGCCGAAGGGCATCCTCTACCGATGCGGTCAGTGCTGGTATTGGGTCGGGGTCCATGTCCATGGAATCATGACTGTTGGCCTTGAGTATAAGAGGTATTTGCCCGGAATATTCCGGTGCAGCCATTTCCAGAGAGCCCAGCGGCGCCGCATGGGCATTCAGGCCGGCCTTTACTGCCAGGGCTGCATGGTAGACAGGATCATAGCCCGCCGGGTTCGGGGCGAAACTTCTTGCCGGCCCGTGTTCGAAACCCTGGTCAACAGGCAGTATTACCATCTTTCCCGTGCCTCCAAGCCTGCCGGCAGAAAGCATCTGGTAAAGATTTTTAACCGTCCCCGGGTTCTCGCTTTGATACCAGGATAATATTTCTTTTATTCTTCCCTGCATATCTTCCCTCCAATCATGTTTGTTATTTATATTATAATCTGTTTCCGGCGATTAGCAAAATGATATTTATGCAATTATCCATTTACATAATTTGATTCTTTTAGTATACTTCTTTTATCATCCGGCGGTAAAGGAGGCCAGTGTTTAAAAAATATATGAATATTTTTTTGATCTCCCTTATTGCTTTTTTCCTTATCCTCCCCGGGACGCTGCTATCTCTTGACCGCAGAAAACCCTTTATCTGTCCGGTGGAGGGAGAGATCCTCACCGGTTTCAGGGATGAATATATTGTTGAGGATGGTTCAGTCCGCAGGCATACCGGCATAGACATACAGGGGGAACCGGGCAGCGGGGTAGCGGCTTCGGCAAATGGTATTATATCCTATACCGGCATATCGTCTACCGGAGGCCTTACGGCTGTCATAAGACATAACCAGAAGATCAGGACCACATATCTCAACCTTGCCGGGATAAATGTAAGCCGGGGTGACGTGGTCAGGCAGGGAGATATTATCGGCTTTCTGGGGGCATATGATGATATATCAAGCCAGAAGTGCCATCTGCATTTTGGGGTGATCTATATGAATTCATATCTTGACCCGGTACAGCTCCTGCAGATAGATTACTCATCTATCTCCCCCTATCTGAGGCTGGTCTATATGGAAGATGATTTCAAGCTATACTGATATCATTTAAGGTTTGAAAAGTAGTCCTGGATGGTCCTTATCTCCAGGTCTACTTTGTTGTCTATATCTTTTTCTTCCACACCAAATTCGATTATATTCAGTGTGATCTTGATCTTTTCAAATGTCTTTCGCAGTATACCCTGGATCCGCGGTTTCTTTCCTATATCCTGGATGCTGAACTGCAGGTAGTCTTCCCCGTCTGTGGTAGAGATAAACTTGATGTGACCTATCTCGCGGCAGCCCCTTGATTTCAAAAAATCTATTATATTGCTGGCTGTCTCTCCTATCTTCTTTATAAAGGCTTCCTTTGTGACCGGACGGGAGAAGGTGATGGTGGCCCTTTTTGTAAGCGCAACTGTGCCGTTTGAGTCCATTGTCCTGCTTATTTGAATAGATTTATTATAAATGTATAATTATTTATGTCGGAACACTAATTCTAGCACAATGAAAGCTGATGTCAAAAGCTTTCATTTTTGGAGAAAAGATTCCCTGCTAACTTTCTTTGAGTATATATCTATAGACGGCTTTCCCCAGTCCTGAATTATAGTTTTCTTCGGTTATGATGTCCGCCTTTTCCAATACCTCCGGATATGAGTTTTTAACTGCTACTCTCAATCCAGCCATGGCGAACATGGAAAGGTCATTGGGACTGTCACCGAATACCGCTACCTCCCCCGGACTTATACCCAGCCCGTCTATGATCTTAAGCAGAGCATTTCCCTTGGTGGCTTCCCTATTGAGAATATCAAAGAAATACTCTCCCGACCTTACAAACTGGAGCCTTTGCGGGTACTTCTGCCTCAGGGCCCTGTCAAGGGGGTCGCTGCTGGTTATGGGGATGTATATGTCCACAGTGTTCCCGGTAAAAGGCTGTTTGTCTATGCTGTCTACCTTTATGAATTCCTCTCCTATGCCATAAAGGTATTTCAGGTCCGGATGAAGTTCTTCGGCATAAAGATTACCGTCATCAAGGGCTACTACCTGGGGATAACCGCTTTCCCTTATAAACCGGGTCACTTCCCTGTAGGTATCCGGGTCTATCCTGGAAGCGCTGATGACCTTCATGTCGGGACTGACAGTAACGCTGCCGTTCAATGTTATCTGGGGAAGCGTAAGGCCCAGTTTGCTTACCAGGCCGGTTATGCTTGCCATAGTCTTTCCGGTTGCAAGTATGACCTCTATACCCTTTTTCCTGCATTCCAGGAGAGCTTCCATATTAAGTTCCGGCATCCTGGAGTCAGTGCCAAGGAGAGTCCCGTCCACATCAGTGGCTATAAGCCTGTACAAAACAATATCCTTATCTTGATTTATGGGTAGCCACTCCAAAACAGTCTTCGGCTGCCTCCATTACCGCTTCCGAAAGGGTAGGATGCGAATGTACAGTAGAAGACAGGTCATCTACCAGCATCTCGCCCTTCATGGCTACTGCCGCTTCATGCACCAGGTCGGATGCCCTGGGCCCCACCATCTGGGCTCCCAGTATCTCCCCTGTATTTTTATCGGTGACTATATTGATAAAACCTTCTGTCTCGCCGGTAATATATGCCTTGCCGCTGTTTGCAAAGGGGAAGTTCCCCACGCATACCTCATATCCCTTTTCTTTGGCCTGGGCAGTATTAAGTCCCACGGTCCCTATCTCAGGTGAAGTAAACACCGCCCATGGTATGACCGAATAATCCATCTTTTTATCCCTGCCGGCGATTATCTCTGCCGCTATCTTGCCCTCTTCGCTGGCAACATGGGCAAGCTGGAGTCCTCCGATGACATCGCCAATAGCATATATATTATCTATATTGGTCTTAAGCCTTTCATCTACCTTTATATATCCCTTCTTATCGGTTGCTACCCCTATATCCTCAAGGCCGAGTCCTGAGGAACTGGGGCTCCTGCCTACAGATACCAGGATTTTTTCCACTTTCAGCTTTTCTCCCCCGGAAAGGACAAGCTCAAAAGCATTATTTTTCTTGTCTGACTTTTCCACTCTGGCGGAAGTATAGATATCTACATCTTTTTTCCTTAAAGACTTGTGTATTATCTTTGAGACTTCCTCATCCTCGGTGGCAAGTATCCCTGGCAGGAGCTCTACTATGGTGACTTTGGTGCCGAATGAGGCAAATATATTGGCAAACTCACATCCTACCACGCCGCCTCCTACTACCAGGAGGGATTTTGGAAGTTTCTTTAATGACAGTATTCCCTTATTGTCCATAACCCCTTCTTCCGAAAGGTCAAAGGGGGGAACATTGCTGGCAGAGGATCCTGTGGCTATGATTATATTATCTGCTGATATGTCTATATCCTTGCCGTTATCTGTAGTAACAGATATGGTGCCGGGTGATGTTATCTTTCCTTCTCCGGATATAAGGTCTATCTTATTATTCTTAAAATGAAACGAAAGGCCCCTTCTCTGCATTTCGATTATATTGTCTTTTCTGGCCATGGCTTTGGAAAAATCAAGCTTTGGCTCTCCTGTCTCTATTCCGAATATGGCTGCCTTTTTGATCTCATCCAGGGTATGCGCTACGTGGTAAAGGGCCTTGGTGGGGATACAGCCCCAGTTGAGGCAGACACCGCCCAGATGGGATCTTTCTACTACTGCGGCCTTAAGTCCCAGTTTTGCCGCCCTGATGGCTCCCACATAACCGCCGGGCCCTCCTCCCAGGATGGCAATATCATATTTTTTACCTGTCATCTTTTCACCTCTTTACATTATTGCTAAAAAAAACTGCCTGCCTTACTTGAAACGGCTGGCAAAACATTATAAAAGATATTATTATACTGAAATCATCTTCAGATGGTACCTGTAATCTGCAATTGATCAAATGATGGAAAATATTGATATAGATGCTGTTGCCGGCAGTATGGAAAACGCCAGGATACCTGTACTGGATGCCGGCACAGTCCAATATGAAAAGGCTTTCAATATCCAGACGGGACTTGCAGCCACCATATTTGAAAAGGACCTTAAGGGCATAATATTGCTTCTGGAACATCCCCCTGTTATCACTATTGGAAACAACCGGAGCAGGGCAAACCTGCTTACCCCTGAAGAAAGGCTTGGCCAGCTGGGAATAAAACTGGTAAGCACTAACCGCGGCGGAGATATAACCCTGCACGCTCCGGGACAGCTGGTCTGTTACCCGGTATTAAACCTGAAATATTTCGGAAGGGACCTTCCGCTTTTTGTCCATAAACTGGAACAGGTGCTGCTTGATGCCCTGAGATCCTATGGCATCAATGGAAGAAGGATAAAAAAACACAGGGGTATATTCATAGGAGATAACAAAATAGCTTCCATAGGCCTTAGGGTCAGGAAATGGGTCAGTATCCACGGTTTTTCCCTCAATATCAATATAGACCTTTCCTATTTTAAGCATATCATAGCCTGCGGACTTGAAGATCTCCCCCAGGTATCCATGTCTTTGCTTCTCAAAAAAGATATATCTGTAGATGATGTCAAAGAACAAATTATTGCAGACTTCGAATCTGTATTCGGTATCTCGACATTCAGGAAAGCCCTCCACTGATCAGTCGTCAGGGCTTTTACCCTTTTTAGCGCCGTTTTCCTTCCTTAATACTTCATATATCTCTTTCAGCACCTTCAGCGGTTCCCTTATCAGCCTTTTGGGGAAAAACGGCATCAGCGTGGCTACCGCCTTTTTCATATCTTCGTTCATGCGGTGGGGCTTGGTAAGGATACGGTTAATAAAATCCTCGGCAAATACAGTCCTCAGGTGCCTGCGGTCGATCTCGATCTTCCTGGAGCAGCTGTCACAGCTCACGCTTTTCAGGTAACTGCCGATATAATGCACCGTATGAGGTGACTCCTTATCGCAGTTTACACAGAACAATACTATTTTTGCCTTTTCATCTTTCATGCAGACCGCCTGCCCGGTTTTAGAATTTTATGAAATTATATTACCAGCAGTGCCGGGTTCTGGATAAGCTCCACAATACTTTTAAGGAAAGCGGCTCCCTTTGCCCCGTCGATTATCCTGTGGTCGCAGGATACCGATATATCCATATATGACCTTATTTCTATCTTTTCGCCTGCTGCCGCCGGCTCCCGGTAGATCTCGCCTATTGCAAGTATGGCTGCCTGTGGTGGATTTATTATAGCGGAAAAATTCCTTATGCCGAACATGCCCAGATTGGTGACCGTAAATGTGCCGTTCTGGATCTCCTCCAGTCCCAGCCTATTATCCCTGGCCTTGCCGATAAGTTCTATCCTTTTTCTGGCAATATCCACTATGTCCATTTTATCGCAGGCAAAAAGGGTTGGCACTATAAGGCCGCCGTCTACTGCTATGGCCATGCCTACATTTACATCTTCATATATTATATAGTCATTTCCCTGAAGCGATGAATTTACCTCTATATTCTCCCTTAATGCCAGGGCGGTTGCCTTCAGTATCATATCTGTATAGGTTATCTTGATATCATACTTCTTTTGTACGCCTTCCTTCAACTGTTCACGGAACTGAATAAGGTTGGTAGCGTCTGCCTTTGCATTGAGGACTATGTGGGGTATAGTAGACTTTGAAAGGCTCATACGGTCAGCGATTATTTTCCTCATCCCGGTAAGTTCTATCCTCGATTTTTCGGTAAGCGCTCCTGAGGCTGCTGCTGCCGGGGCTTCGGGGGCTTTTTTGCTGTATGCTATTATATCTTCTTTTACTATCCTTCCTCCAGGCCCGCTTCCGGATATATTTGCAGTTTTCCAGTCTATGCCCAGCTCTCCTGCTGTCTTCCTTGCAAGAGGCGATATCTTGATCCTCTTTTCTTCTGCTCCCCCTGAAGAAGAAATATATTTCTCAATATCTTCTTTTATTATCCTGCCCCTTGGTCCGGTGCCGGTTACTGCTGTTATGTCAATATTTTTTTCAGCAGCTATCTTCCTGGCAAGAGGCGATATCTTGATCCTTTCACTTTCTCCTGCATGCTCTTGCTGCACCGCTTCTGCTTTTACGGCTTCCGGCTTTTGGGAAACAGGCGGTTTTTCTTCTGTCTTTTCCGCTGGAGCGGCATCTCCGGCAGTGTCTGGCATCTTTTCGTCTTCAGACCCGATATATGCCACTACCTCGGTTACGGGTACTTCATCGCCTTCTTTCTTGAGTATCTTCCTTAAAAAACCTGAATTATATGATTCGACTTCCAGTGAGACCTTATCAGTCATGACTTCAAACAAGACGTCTCCAGTCTCTACTCTTTCACCTTCTTTTTTATGCCATTTCTCTATCTTCCCTGACTCCATGGTAAGGCCCAGTTTAGGCATAATCACTTCATGCATCCCGTATCCCCCTTTATATCAAAAAATATCAATTTGTATTAAAGAGCCATTATAGCTTTTTAATACTCTGCTCTTCAATAAATAAAAATTGCACCATATCCGCTTCTGACTATTATATCATACAGGAAACATCAAATATTTATAATATCTATGATGCCTTTTTTTATCCTTTCCAGGCTGGGTATCATCTCATTTTCCAGTACCGGGCTATATGGTACTGGACAATTCCTGCCTCCGATCCTTGAAACCGGAGCATCCAGAAGGTCAAAGCCTTTTTCACCTGCCTGTGCCGCTACCTCGCCCATGAAACCGCCAAATAGCGGAGCCTCCTCCACGCACAGCAGTCTTCCTGTCTTTTCCAGTGAGGACAGAACTGTATCCATATCCAGGGGCTTAAGCGTCCTGAGGTCCACCACCTCGCATTCCATTCCAGTCTCATCCTTTACCTCTGCTGCCGCCTCTATGCTTTTGGCGACCATAAATGATGTGGCTGCAATGGTCAGGTCATCTCCTTTTCTTTTTATATCTGCCTTTCCCAGCGGTATCCGGTAAAGCTCTTCAGGTACATGCTGTATATATCTTTTATTCTTATACAATAGTTTATGTTCTATGAAGATGACAGGATTATCATCCTCTATGGAAGATACGATCAGGCCTTTGGCATCATACGGACAGGAGGGCATGACCACCTTAAGTCCCGGTATGTGGGCTGTCAGCGCTTCCAGGCTCTGTGAATGCTGGCCTGCCGCCCCCGTTCCCCCTCCTCCGGCAGTCCTTATGACCATGGGAACCTTTGCTTTTCCCCCGAACATATACCTTGCCTTGGCAGCCTGATTGGCTATCTGGTCCATAGCGATGGTGATAAAGTCGGAAAACATTATTTCTGCCACCGGCCTCATGCCGGTCATGGCGCTCCCCGCTGCCGTGCCGATTATGGCTGCCTCGGATATGGGTGTGTTCCTTATCCTTTTCCTGCCGAATTCCTCTACCATACCAGCAGTAAGCCCGAAAGCTCCGCCATATTCGGCTATATCCTCCCCCATAAGGAATATATCCTGGTCCAGCCTCATCATCTGCTGCAGGCCTTCCCTTATGGCTTCGAGATAGGTGAGTTCCCTGCTGCTGTCTATTCTTGTTGTCTTTTTATTTTTTTTAATATCAGGCATATACATCCTCCTCAACGGAAGCCGGATCCGGGAAGGGGCTTTTATCGGCAAAATCTGAAGCCTTCCTTATATCTTCCGCGGCATCCTTTTCTATATCCTCAGCATTTTTTCTGGATATTATGTTTTCAGCAATAAGCCTGGCCTCATATCTCTTTATGGGGTCTTTTTTCATCCACTGGCTAACTTCATCTTTCGTCCTGTATACCTGGGCATCGCTCTTGGAATGGCCCCTCCACCTGTATGTCTCGGCTTCGATAAGCACCGGGCCCTTGCCTTCCTGGCAGTATTCCCGGTAATGGGACACGACATTGAATACCTCAGTGACATCATTTCCGTCTATGGTCAGCCCGTCTATTCCATAGGAAAGCTTCCTGTCTGATATTTTCCTGATATTAAAAGATTCCTTTACCGGAGTCGACATCCCGTACACGTTATTCTCACAGAAATATATGACCGGCAATTTCCAGATGGAAGCCATGTTCACAGCCCCGTGGAAAATCCCGCGGTTGGTGGCTCCATCACCAAAAAAGCAGAGTACGGTCTTTCCATTGCCTTTCATAAGGCTGGTCAGACCCGCCCCGGTAGCTATGCCTATGCTGCCGCCGACTATCCCGTTAGCGCCCAGGTTGCCTGCCTCTACGTCAGCTATATGCATGGAGCCGCCTCTGCCCCTGCAGTATCCGGTACTCTTTCCCAGAAGTTCCGCCATCATGCGGTCAAGGTCAGCGCCCTTGGCAATACAATGTCCATGTCCCCTGTGAGTAGAAGTTATATAATCATCAGCCTGCAGCGCAGATACCGCACCAACGGCACAGGCTTCCTCTCCGATATACAGATGACAGGTTCCGTGTATCATCCCCCTTATGATAAACTGCTCCGCCTGCATCTCAAATGCTCTTATCTGGCGCATTTTTTTTAGCATATCTATCTTTACAGCATCATCCAGGCAGGAAAAGCTGTCCCTAACCTGATGACCGTCGATTTCCAGTCTATTATTTTTATCTGCCATCCTGATCCGCCTTTATTATTCTCTTTGCCGTATCATTATCTGTGAATAATATATTTATTATCTGCCCCCTCAATGCACCAAGGATCACTTCAAGTTTCCTTCTCCCGAAAGCCACCCCTATGACATTCTTTATATCTCTAAGCCTTTCCAGGGGGACCCTTACTATCCTTTCATCAAGCCTGTTGGGCACATGCCGGCCCTGGCTGTCTATAAATATAAGGTTGGCATCGCCTGCCACTCCCAGGTCCCTGAGGTACTT
>CAYPXQ010000038.1:0-2453 GCA_964414685.1 uncultured Actinomycetota bacterium | reverse complement strand
GGTAATAGGGTATCTTGGCTACCTGGGTTACAGGGGCACCAAGACTTCTGGGGACTTCATGATAGCAGGCAGGCAGATCCATCCATATGTGATGGCGCTCTCTTATGGAGCAACTTTTATATCCACATCAGCTATTGTGGGATTCGGGGGAGCGGCAGGAGTATTTGGAATGGGCCTCCTGTGGCTGACCTTCCTGAATATTTTTGTCGGTATTGCCATAGCCTTTATTTTCTTTGGCAAGAAGACAAGAGAGATGGGCCAGAAACTGGAAGCACATACTTTCCCTGAGTTTCTGGGAAGAAGATACAATTCCAGGGCAATACAGATCATAGGCGGCGTGACTATATTCGTTTTCATGCCCCTATATACCGGCGTAGTCCTTATAGGCGCCGCAAGATTCATCGAAAGCACCCTCAATATCAATTTTGTCCTTTCCCTGGCTATCTTCTCCATTGTGATAGCAGCTTATGTAATAGCCGGGGGAATAAAAGGGGTTATGTACACAGACGCCTTGCAGGGCACCATTATGTTTATAGGCATGGTCATACTAATAGCCTTTACCTACAATGCCCTGGGAGGGATAATACCCGCTCATGAGGCTCTTACCAGCCTGGCAGATAAAGTCCCTGAAAGCCTGGCAGCCGGAGGACATCAGGGATGGACTACCATGCCTGTACTGGGATCACCGCTTTGGTGGAACCTGGTATCTACCATAGTACTGGGTGTGGGCATTGGCGTACTGGCGCAGCCCCAGCTGGTTGTAAGGTTTATGACAGTCAACAGCAACAGGCAGCTGAACCGTGCCGTGCTGGTAGGCGGTATATTCATATTGTTTATGACCGGTGTAGCTTTTGTGGTAGGTTCTTTATCTAATGTATATTTCTTCAACACTACCGGCAATATTGCCATAGCAGAGGCTGGAGGTAATACCGACCTGGTCATCCCCACCTTTATAAATATGGCTATGCCGTCCTGGTTCGTATATATCTTCCTGCTGACACTCCTGGCGGCAGCCATGTCTACCATCAGTTCCCAGTTTCATGCCCTGGGGACAGCATTCTCGCGGGATATGATAGGCGTAGGCACAAAACAGTCTGAAAACGACGAAGCGGGCAATTCCAGCAAGTCTCTGCTTGTAACCAAGCTGGGAGTCATAATCGGCATAATAGTAAGCGTCATACTGGGTTATTATTTGCCGACTTCCATAATCGCCAGGGGAACAGCGCTTTTCTTCGGAGTATGCGCGGCAGTTTTCCTTCCCATGTATATACTGGGACTATACTGGAAGAAGACCACCAGGGCAGCGGCCCTTTCAGGCATGATAGTGGGGCTGGTATCCAGCGTGTTCTGGATGTTCTTTATCCACTCATCCAATGCAGCCATGCTCAGGCTGGTGGTGATCCTTACGGGAAAGGAAAGCCTGCTCCCATATCCATGGAGCGCGGTAGACCCCATTCTCATAGCATTTCCGCTCTCCTTTATAGTCACAATACTGGTAACTGCATTCAGCAAGCCCGACAAAAACGATGCAGTTGACCTGCTGTTTTCTAAATAATCTGGTATTTTAGGGAGATCATCTTATGGACAGGAATATGTATTGGGAACCGGATATGGAAACGGCTTCCAGGGAAAAACTGGAAGGACTCCAGCTGGAAAGGCTCAGGCAGACTCTTTCAAATGCCCGCTCCAATGTGGCATTTTATAAAAAGAGGCTTGATGATGCCGGGATAGACCCGGATAAGTTTAACAGCCTGCAGGACCTGGAAAAGCTTCCTTTTACTGTCAAGGATGATCTCCGCCATAATTATCCGTTCGGGCTTTTTGCCCGTCCCATGAAAGAAGTGGTAAGGATTCATTCTTCATCCGGCACCACCGGCAATCCCACCGTGGTGGGATATACAAAAAACGATATAGACATGTGGGCTAATCTTATAGCCAGGCAGCTTTACAGCACTGGAGCCAGGGCCGGGGATGTCTTACAGAACAGTTATGGCTACGGTCTTTTCACCGGAGGCCTGGGGCTCCATTATGGAGGTGAGCTCCTGGGGGCGGTGGTGGTGCCTGTCTCCGGCGGAAATACCGAGAGGCAGATAAAAATAATGCAGGATTTTGGATCCACAGTCATGTGCTGCACTCCGTCATATGCCCTTTATATAGCCGAGGTGGGACGGGAAATGGGAATAGATTTTGACAGGCTTCCCTTAAGGACCGGCATAATGGGGGCCGAACCCTGGACGGAAGAGATAAGGAAAGAGATCGAGGCCAGGCTCAGTATAGATGCAATTGATATTTACGGTCTGTCGGAGATAATAGGGCCCGGCGTATCCTGCGAATGCAGCCGGAAGGCGGGGCTACATGTGGCAGAGGACCATTTCCTGATCGAGATAATAGATCCGGAGACCGGCAGCAGGAAAAAACCGGGAGAGATAGGGGAGATGGTGTTTACATCCCTT
>CAYPXQ010000037.1:0-1880 GCA_964414685.1 uncultured Actinomycetota bacterium | reverse complement strand
CACCTTCTTGAGGTATTCGGGATATCTGGTAAAAAAGCGGTCCACCGCCTTTAGCCTTTCCTTTATGCCCTTGGTATAGTCCAGCCTCTCCACGCTTATCACCACTTTTGCATCTCCGCCCAGGTCCTTGATGTTCTTCCTGTACTTTACCGTCTCCCTGCTTTTGGCCAGGGTATTGAACCTGTCGAAATCTATGCTTATGGGAAAGCCCCTCGCCTCAACCACCCTGCCCTTATAGTGTATTTTCATATTTTTAAAGTCAACATCCAGGTCCAGGATGTTTTTGCAGCATTCCAGGAAATTATATGCATCCCTTGAAGTCTGGAACCCCACCAGGTCGTTTCCCAGTAAGCCCTTAAGTATTTCCTTATCCCAGGGCAGCACCCTGAAGGCTTCAAAATTGGGGAAAGGTATATGCAGGAAAAATATTATCTTAAGCTTCTTTTTTGACCTTTCCCTGAGTGAGGCAGGAGTCATGCAAAGCTGGTAATCATGGATCCAGATGAGCTCATCGCCGTTGATCTCTTCCAGTATCCTGTTGGCAAACCGGTTATTTATCTTCCTGTAGAACCAGAAGTAATCCTTATTGAAATAACTCTGGGATATGAATCCATGGAAAAGGGGCCATAGCGAGCGGTTGGCAAAGCCATGATAATAGTTCTTGATCTCTTTTGCAGAAAGGTTTATAAGCTTAAGGCTGTAGCCCTCCTGGTCACAGTCCTTTCCCACCACCAGTTTACCGCTGAGCTCCCTGGAATAACCGCTGTACCCGTTCCAGCCTATCCACTGTCCGCCCCTTCTGCACAATATGGGGTCCAGCGCCGTTACCAGTCCTCCCACGCTTTTTTTGTACCGGATCTCCCCCTTTACTTTTTTCACATTATAAGGGACCCGGTTTGATACTACTATTAGCTTTTCTTTTCCGGAAATCATAGGTCTATCTTTATCTTCACTATGTATCTATATTATTATATGTTCTTTGATATATTACAAATGGCTTTCTGGATCATCTCCGGGAGGCAGCCGAGAAGTTTCTGCTTTAATAATCCAAATAGTTATGATAATCTATGGCACTGTGATAAAAATATCTATAAGACCAGGTTATGAAAAAGGTAAAAAAATTTGATTTCTTTGACAGTATTACTCTTCTGAGCCCTACCGGGGAGAAGGCAGGCAATCTCAAGGAGTTTCTGCATATTCTGGAAGAATCAGAAGAAAAAGTCATATTCTATCACCTGTACAAGCCCAATATGAAATCATTCCAGAAGGTGGGTGAGTTTCCCAATGACTTTGCCAACTGGGCCGCCTATGGCCTGGAAGACATCGCCCTGGCGGAAAAGCTGGCCAATTTTGACCCTTATGATTTTACCGAAGTATCCCAGGCCAGGGAAAAACTGGTGGAAATAATCGAGGAACACATGTGGGACCTACCCAGCATACCCTGGGTCAGGCCCGGGTCTGAGTTCTACTTTTCTTCTATAACTTCTATAATACTTCCTCTGGACATTGAGGCAAATAGCATTGAAGAGTTCCGGGAAGCTATGGATATACTGCCCGACAGCTCGCTTTATTTTCACTTCTATGAGGAAAGAAAGAGGAATAAAGACAAACAGCATGATGATTTTTCCATATGGCTGGAAAATAATTTTGATGATGCAGGGGATCTGGTAGGAGAAATAAGGAAGATAGACTTTTATTTCTTCAGCCTGGACGAGATAAGGAAAAAGCTGATCCACATCCTGGACGGATTTCTTAAAAGGAAAAATAAATGATATCACTTAATGATTATACCGATATAGTCGGTCAAAAAAATATAAACCAGATACGGGCGCTGGCCAGGCTTTCAGAAGGCAAGAAGGTGGTAATGGTAAATTCCACCA
>CAYPXQ010000036.1:0-6352 GCA_964414685.1 uncultured Actinomycetota bacterium | reverse complement strand
TTTAAATATATCCAGGTAAACATTCCTGACATCAGCAGCATTCTGGGAGACCCACATCCTGGAACCGGTTATGTTTGAGATCTCTTCCAGTATGCAGGCATTTGCTTCCGGGGTAAAAGCAATGGGAAAGATCCTGATCCCTTCACCGGCATATTCATAACACAGTTCATACAATTCCTGCTTATACTCCTCCAGGTATTCATACAGCTTTTCTTCCCTGTCTATCCCGGCCTCAGGCGGTTCCTCCTGTCCTTCCTGCCTCTCATCAGCATCAACCCCTTCAGAAATACCCCGTGAAGGCGGGTTCGGTTTAATGCCGCTGCCGGAATTGTCTTCGGTGATATGGCCAGGGATAGGAATATCGTCAATACCAAGGTCGCCATCTGTTAGCAGGATGACTACTGCATTGTTTTTCCTTACCCTCCCGTCAAGCATCAACTTTATTTCTTTCAGGGCTTTCTTCATGTCTGTGTACTGCTGATCGCTTTTAATGCTGCGTGCAGCTTCCAGTATGCCCTGCTTGTTCATAGCTACATTGGTAGGCTCAATATATATATTGGTCACTTCACCAAAACCGGCTATGGATATCCTGTTATTTTCAGTCAGTATCTGGTTTAGCTCGATAAAAAGACTGGCAGCATCCACCCTGAGCCGGTTGGGGTCATTTTTTTTCATACTGCCTGACTCATCTATTAAAAGCACCAGGTCCACCGGGACATCCATGGATATAAACCCCGCATCATCTGGCAGGATCAAATCAGGTCTTATTAAAAATGATGAGATAAGAAAGATCAAAAATAATAAGATAAATGAACTGTATAATATTATATTCTTCATATATTCTTTCTCTTTTAGACCATTAAGATATGTAAATAATCCATGGCTTATATCCTATCACCAGCCAGGTTAATTTCAATTGTTTTGACAAAAACTATTACTGGTCAAGGACTTACTGTCTTATGCGGTATTTAATAAAAATTTAAAAAATTTTTAACTTTTTTTTAAGATTTCCTTGACATGATCTCCTGTTTCTGATATCTTTATAATTACTTTAGAACCGAAGGCAACGCCAGAGATTAGATTGAACTTTAAGTTCGAAAGGACTTAAAAATTAGGTAAAATTGCTGGAAGTCCCTTAGAAAAGTTCTAAAGTCGGACTCCAAGTAGTTGAGTAGCCTAAAGTGCAAGCAATGGTAAAAGATTACTTGGAGTTTTTTTATGTCATGATGATTTTCGCTTTTTTAATAGAACCGTACCCCCTGGAGTTTCTTTCACCTTCTGACCTCAATGATTGAGGTCTTTTTTGTGCCTGTACAGGTATCAGGCTTCATGTACGGGGCTATCTTTTTGGCTGTTTCCGGTCCTTAATAATAGGATGAAACCTATTATTAATAATATGCCAATGCTAAGAACGCCATATTTTGAACTTCCAGAGATCTGCGATACAATACCTACCAGGAATGACCCCAGTATGGGGGCGAGTACTGCTACCAGGAGAGTGGCGATGGATACGCTGTATCCCCAGTAAGCTGTTGACCTGTTGGCAGCTATTCCGGCAGCTTCAGTAAGGCTCTTAAAAAAAATGGGCAGTATGGCAGCGGTTATAGTAATGGAATATGCAGAATTTCCCAGGTCGTATAGGATCCAGCTCCATTGTCTTTTATTTATCCTGCCAGTATTTTTTTCTTCCCTTCCCTGGTCCAATTTGCCTCCCGAAGCCGGATTATGTCGTATGGATTATATCATATTTCATTTTCCGGAGGCTCAAATAATTATTACATTTTTATTAAAAATTCCTGTTAAAAGTTTTTTTTAAGGGTAGTCCTGTATTATAATCTTTTTCATATTATACAAATAAAAATATGGAAGGAGCATCGTTTGCCGGCAGTCGTCACACATAGCTTTTTCGCAGATGAAGTCCTGGACCTTATGGGATCAGGCAGGCTGAGGGATGAGATCCGGACAAGGCGCAATCTTTTCCGGCTTGGAGCCCAGGGGCCAGACCTGTTTTTCTATTATAAGGCAGCTCCCTGGATACCTTATGACGGCATAGAAAAACTGGGTAATATTATACATGAAGAAAAAGTGGACAGTTTTTATACTAGAAGCTTCCAATACCTTAAAGATATGGAGGATAATAAAGGTTTTTTTGACCTGGCAGCTTATATGGCAGGATATCTCTGTCATTTTTCCCTGGACCGTACCGCCCACCCGTTTATCCACTACACTTCCGGCATAGATAACGACCACAGCCGGATCTCCTGGAAGTACCATATCTATCACCGGGTGCTGGAAAGTGCCATTGACTATCTCATATTGGAAAAAAACGGATTTGACCCCCGGAGATTTAAAAGTTATGAGCTGATAAAGGTGCAGGTATGCAGTATGGAAGCGGTTCTTGAATACTATGAGTATATACTGCCTGCAGTCTACGGCATCCGCATTAAAAGGTCCCAGGCGAAAGATGTCATAAAAGGCATATACAGTGTCTTGAAATATCTTTATGACCCCCATGGAATAAAATATTATTCCTACCGGGTACTGGAGCACCTTATGGGAAAACCTGGCGGGATAACCTCATCCATGATGCCCAGGGCAATAGACAGGAAGCTTGACTACCTGAACCTGGCCCAGGGCACCTGGGTACACCCCTGCAGCCGGGAAATAAATTCCAGAGAATCTTTTTGGGAAATATATGAAAGAGCTCTGACTGAGGCTGTGGAGCTTGTCGTTTTGTTTTCCCGTTTTATTGATTCAGGGAGATGCCCTTCAAGGCTCATCTCTTTGATAGGCAATATATCCTATTCCTCCGGCATGGAATGTTCCAGTCCGGAAAAACTTCTTTATTTTGATTCTATTTTTGAGACTGAAAAATAAGCCGTTTTGTGTCTGGATATATATGAATTTTTAGTCCTATAATATAGAATGGTGCATATCTGATATATAAGAAAGGTATATATGAAGCCGGGGATAACTGCCGTTTTTTCCATACTTATTATTGCAGCAGCCATGCTGTCTGCGCCGGGATGCACAGGGGATTCCGGAGACCAGGAATATATTGATTTTGCCCATACCGTTTCCGAAGAATACCTGGTCGCCATAAATGAAAAAGATTACCAGGCTTTTTCCAGGCACCTGGGAAAGGAGATGATGAAAGAGCTGCCTGAAGACAGCTTCCTGGAATTTGCCGGCCAGCTAGAAGGTATTATAGGGAAATATGTAGAGGGATCCAGGGAGTTTTCCGGTGTGGAAAAACAGTCGGGTTTTATAAGCATCATATACAATACTGATTATACCGGCGAACCGGAAGGAGTCACATTTACCCTGGTATTGCAGAAAGAAGAGGGTGAGATAAAGATATCAGGGTCCTGGTTCAACTCAGCAAAGCTTCGCGGCGAGTAATCGATGCCTCAAATTATCTGTGACTATAGCTCTCCCCGGGTTTCCTTGCAGGAGTGAATAAAAAAAATAGACTGGAAGGAATAATGATAGAATACGTTCACAAACACATAACTTCCGAACTTCAGCAGAATACGCGTACTGATATAATCTTTATCATCACGGCTATACTCCTGAACCTTCTGGCCCTGGGCATAAACTCAGCCATGGCCGAAGCCTCGCGTGATGAGACCGACCTGTTTATCGTGATGTTTATAATAGTAGCCCTGGTACTGGTGATTAATACCATAGTCATCACCGGGCTGATAAAGGGCAAGCAGACCAGGAAAAAACTCATAAACGGCCTGATAAAGATGTATGACGACCAGAAAGTAGCCGGCTATTATGACCGGTCCCTGCTGATCAATTACAATACCAGGTACAATCTCTTCATACTTGCTGTAGTATTTATCGGGACTATAGCTATCGCCATACCCTTTATTGTAAGGTAGTTTGTATGCTTGAATCAATTGAAAGTCTTTCCCCTGAGACAATAGACAGGATGATCGCGGAAAATCTTTTTGAACAGATAAGGTATTACCGGAAATCTGCGGATAGCCTACTTCTTGATGATGAGAACATTATAAAATTCAAGACTTCCATACCGCTGCCATTCTTCAACTGCGTCCTATATTATAATCTTGATAAAAGATCACTGCTGAGTCAGATCAGGAAATTCAGGGAATACGGCCGCAGGCAGAAAACATCACTTTTATGGCTAAAGGGACCTTTGTCCATTCCGGAAGATATCGAGAACGTCCTGTCTGCCGAAGGTTTCTTGTATGACGACCACATGTGGGGCATGGCAACAGATATAGACAGACTGCACAATAGCACCATCAGCAGGAAAGAAATACCCGGATTCAGGATAGAGACAGTAACAGGTCCGGTACAGCTTTCCGGCTGGGTCTATGCATGCCTTAAAGGTTTTAATGAAAACGGTACCAGTTTCCAGAAGATATATGATTTTGAAGAGTCGCTGGGTCTGGGAACAGATCTTCCCTGGATAAGGTTCACCGGCATCATAGATGACAATCCTGTTGCTTCCTCGGCGGTTTTTATGGGTTCAAAGGCAGCCGGTCTTGACAATGTGGCCACTGTACCCCAATGGCGAAAAAAAGGTATTGGGGAACTCATGGTAAGATATGCGCTGATGTTTTCAAGATCCCGGGGATACAGGGTGGGAGTGCTGCAGGCTTCCGATATGGGGCTCAATCTTTACCGGCATCTGGGCTTCCGTACATTTGCGGAGACAAAAGAATTCATATGGAAGTTCCATAAACAGGCTGACAAAGGATAGAGCTTTTTTACAGCACTATCCTTTGTTTTTAAGATCTATTTAGCCTGCTTTTTCTTTTCCAGGTCCGACAGCCTCTTCTGTATGTCTTCCAGCTGCTGTTTAAGGTAGTCTGCCTGCTCCGCCAGCATCTCTTTTTCTTCAGCGGGTTCTACCTCTCCGGGATACGGGACTGCTCCTGTACCCCAGGCCGGAAAACCCATATCATACCTTGCCCATCCCGGCTGGCCGGTAGCATAATACCAGTTCCTGTGCATCATTCCCCGTCCTCTTCCGCCAAAAGCTCCACGGCCGGCAAACCTTCCGGCTGGATTCATATAGCCTGGCACATTATATCCGGCACAGTAGCCGGCAGCTCTTCCTGTCATAGGGCCCATCCCGGCAGGTCCTGTCCTATCTCCTCCTGGCATAATTTCCTCCTTCTTCTTATATAAATGAACTATGGTTCAATAATAATTGTAATGAACCATAGTTCATATGTCAAGAAGATATTTACTACATTTTTTCAGTCTCCCATTACCTGCACAAAGACCTTCCTGGATCTGGGCCTGTTATCATGGTCGATCACCACTATCTGCTGCCATTTACCCAGGATCATTTTCCCATTGCTTAAGGGAACCGTTATTCCAGGCCCCATGAATACAGCCCTTATGTGGGAAAAACCATTGTCGTCACCCCAGGTCTTCGAATGCCTTGTCAGTTTATCGCTGGCGACAAACTCTTCCAGCTGATCCCTGATATCCTCTACCAGTGCCGGCTCATATTCCGTCGTGGTTACAGATGCTGTGGAACCGATGACAGAAATATTTACCAGTCCATCTTTTATGCCGGATCCTGCTGCCACCTCTTCTACCTCACTGGTTATATTCCTGATATCCGAAAATCCTTCGGTCTTGATATTTAATTTCCTGCCATAAACCACCAGACCTCCTTATATATCGATAGTATTATTTTATGCCATGTTCTGCCTTATACCGGGCCCAGTTCTGTTTGAGCCATAAAAAATCTTCAAAATCATCCAGCCTCTTCATAAAAGGGTTCTTTTCCAGTTCTTTACCTATAGTGGAATAGGACCTTACGCCGTAATCATGACCAGGCCACACCCGTATTCCGGGGTCCATTTCCGCCAGTTTTATCAGGCTGTCAAATTCTTCAGCTGCATCTTTCCTGCTGTAAGTGCCGCCCACTTTACCTACAAAAAGGGTATCTCCGGTCAACAGGTTATTATCTGACTTTATACAGATCGAATCCGGGGTATGCCCGGGTGTCCGAATTATTTCCAGCTTCAGGTCTTCGGGTGAGATGATATCTCCATCTTCCGGAATAACTGAATTTACGGCATTGATAAGAGTCACAGGCTTTTTTTCATACACTCCTGAGAAAAAATCATTGCCTCCGGAATGGTCATAATGGGAATGGGTGTTTATGACATATTTGATCCTTATATTACTGCCTACAGACTGCATAACTTTTTCTACATCCGGTGATGGGTCCGCCAGGGCGCCGTTCCCTGTCTTCTCGGAAGCTATAAGATAGGCAAAATTCCTGTCTCCCCCGGAATTTATCTGTTTGAATATCATGTTTTTCCTTTTTACAACATTCTATTAAAAATAAAAT
>CAYPXQ010000035.1:0-5088 GCA_964414685.1 uncultured Actinomycetota bacterium | reverse complement strand
GATGCCGTATAATATTTAAATCATCTAGCCTTTCGTTTGCATCACTATAATTTGCTGCTGCATGCACTTCGAAACCCAAAGAGTTTAAAACATCAATATTTCCTTGTTCGAATAAATAGAACTGTCTACTGACTGTAGAAACTAAAAGTATTTTCTTCATATTCAAATTTAACTAATTAGATCATAATTCCATAGATGAAATATTTGATGACATCCAATTTGCCTGCAACCAATCTTATGGTAAAAGTTAACTGCTTCTATGTTTCTTACTTGAGTTCCAACACTAATTTCTTTACAGCCCTTTTGAAATGCCGAATATTCCACAGCTTTAAATAACTTACTTCCAGTTCCTTTATTGGTTGAATATTTTGAGACTGCAATTAACTCTATAACACAAACCTGATCAGAATAATTATGCAGTAGAAAACCGTCAATCTTATTTTCCTTTACCGATATAGCAAAATATTTATCATTCTTCTCAAAAGAGTTTAACACACATTGCTTATGTACTTTGTCCCCACCCCGTATATTTAGATCTGGGTCTTCACTAAACCTGGAATATTTAAAATCAGCAATTTCCAATATTTCTTCATTTTCCTTTAATACATTACTAATTGAAATACCTTCCGGATATTTATATTTATTATCTAAGACTTTTTTAAACTGAATATTTACATCAGCTAGAAAGGCATTTGTGTTTTTTCCAATTAATTGAGAATTTGTTGGTTCAGAATTACGGTTCTCAATTGAGATAAATTGATATTTATCAAACTTTGATCTTATTTTATCCCATTGATTTGTTTTGAGTGGTTTATGCAAAATAGCCTTACCACATTTTAGTTTAAAAAATTTTGAATCCCAATCTAATTTATAAACTACAGCTGCATTATCAATATTTATTTTCATCTTAAAAAGACCTTCTAGTAGCAATTAGAATCTTCGTCACCGGTTTTTCCGCTATTTGTTGAAATAAAAACATTTTCATTTTTTAACAGAGTAATAATAGTTTTAATAAATATCTTTATGTCCAAAAATAGTGATGCATGATTGATATAATAGATATCATTCTGTATTCTTTTTTTCCAATTTAATTTATTTCTGAAATAAGCCTGATTATAACCAGTTATGCCAGGTCTTGTTTTAAGCTTTTCAATCTCTTTATCACTATATAATTCAAAATGTTCGGGTAAATCAGGCCTTGGTCCAATTATACTCATATCACCCTTGATTACGTTTATTATCTGAGGCGTTTCATCAATACTTGTCCTGCGAATAAATCTTCCTATTCTAGTTAACCTTGAGTCATTTTCAGAATTAAAAGTTGAACCATCCATATTCCTTATATCTGGTGCGTTAACTATCATTGATCTAAATTTATACATCCTAAAAATTTTCCCATCCCTCCCGAGCCGGAACGAATTGTAAAAAATGGGTCCCTTATCTTCCAAATAGATCAGGGTTCCAAAAATTATTAAAATTATTATCCAAAAAGGGAAAGCTAAAATTGCTAATATATAGTCTAATACTCTCTTTATAAATTTTTTATACACCCTTAAATTTTTAAATATTTTGATACGCAGCAATAAACTTAATCAGATTACGATTTATATATTGAACTTCTTCATTATCCAGGGAAGAGTGAACCGGCAAAGTTATCTCATTAGCATATTGGTTATAAGCATTGGAATAATCCTTAATATCAAATCCCAGATTCTTGTATGCAGTAAGCATCGGTAATGGCTTATAATGCACATTACAGGAAACACCCGCATCGGCCATCATTAATATAATTTCATTTCTCTCTTCCTCGCTGATCCCAGGTATCCTGAGTAAATAAAGATGTCCGCTGGAAGAAAAACCCTGTCCGTAATGTGTTAAACTCCGCAACCCAAGCGGTAATAGTTCCCTATCATAAATATTGATAATCTCTTTACGCTTTTCAAGTATCTTTTCATACCTATTAAGCTGTGCCAGGCCAAGAGCTGCAGATACATCTGTCATATTATATTTATAACCAGGAAACAAGATATCATATTCCCAGGCACCCTTTTGATTTTTTGCCAGAGCATCCTTAGACTGGCCATGCATGCTAAAAAGCATATATTGATTATAAAGTTCATCATCATCCAAACCATTATCATTACGCCATACAACAGCTCCACCTTCAGCAGTAGTAAGGTTCTTTACAGCATGAAAAGAGAAACAGGTAAAATCAGCAATTTTCCCACACCGAGAACCATGTCTTTCGGCTCCAAAGGCATGAGCTGCATCTGCCACAACTATTACCCTATTAAAGAGCTGCTGCAGATCATTATTAGCTTTAAACAGGTCTTTCTTGTTGTTTACAGCTTCATAAATAGCATCATAATCACATATACGCCCGGCTATATCTACAGGGATAATGGCTTTTGTTTTCTCATTGATTGCCCCTGCTAGCTTTGAATAATCCATCTCAAAAGAATCAGATGCAACATCAACAAATACTATTTTTGCACCTACATGGTCTATAACCGAAGCAGATGCTGTATAGGTATAGGGTGTAGTTATTACCTCATCTCCCTCACCTATACCCAGGATGCGCAGTGTAAGCTCCATAGCAGCTGTTCCGGAACTCAGGCATACCGCTTTATTTACCCCGATATATTCAGCTAATTGCTTCTCAAAGAGTTTCGTCTTTGGTCCGGTTGTTATCCAGCCAGATCTCAAAGTATCAATAACCTCCTGGATCTCCCGGTCTGTAATATCAGGAGGTGAAAAATCAATATTTATTACTTTTTTTTTATCCAATAACACCCTTTAACCTTATGGTCCTACCTGGCTATAAATCTTATCTACACCTTTTTCACCATTCCCATAACTCGGCACCACCCTGGCCATCTCCTCCCTCAACTCCTCATGGCTTCCCAGGAGCCCCTTTAACCTCTCTATCTTTACCATGAGCTCCTCATAGGATATCTCCCTGGACCTCCCCACAAAGATCTTCTCATGCCTGGTACCGTCCACACCTTCCTCATCCATGAGCATCTCCTCATACATCTTCTCGCCTGGCCTTAACCCTATGACCTCTATCCTTATATCTTCATCAGGCTCCAGGCCGGAAAGGCTTATCATATTCCTGGCAAGATCCATTATCTTTACAGGCTCTCCCATATCCAGGACGAATCCCTCCCCGCCCCTGGCCATGGCCCCTGCCTGTATCACCAGCATCACAGCCTCGGGTATGGTCATAAAATACCTTGTTATGTCAGGATGGGTAACCGTTAACGGACCGCCCTTCTCTATCTGTTTCTTGAACAGGGGGATAACACTCCCATTGCTTCCCAGGACATTGCCGAACCTTACTGCGGTAAACTCCGTATTTGATCTTTTGTCCATGGACTGGATCACCATCTCTGCCGCCCTCTTGGTAGCTCCCATCACATTGGCCGGGTTTACCGCCTTATCGGTGGAGATCAGCACAAACCTCTTTGTACCGTATTTATCTGCCATGGCGGCAGTATTTAAGGTACCCAGTATATTATTCTTCACCGCTTCACAGGGACATTTCTCCATGAAAGGCACATGCTTGTGGGCAGCGGCATGGAACACCACATCCGGCCGGTGGAGTTTGAAAAGCTCATCCAGTCTTCCGGCTTCCCTTACCGAACCTATCTCCACTTCGATCTTTGCTGTTTTTCCATACAGCATCTTTAGCTCATTTAAAAGGCTGTAAGCAGAGTTCTCATACATGTCAAAGATGACCACTTTTTTCGGCCCGAAAAGCATCACCCTCCTGGCGATCTCGGAACCGATAGAGCCTCCGCCGCCGGTTATAAGGATGGTCTTTCCCTGAAGGTATCCCGATATGGACTCCATGTCTATGCTGACCTGTTCCCTGCCCAGGAGATCCTCTATCATCACCGGTCTTATCCTGTTCTCCAGCTTATGGTAATCATCGAGTTCTGATATATAGGGCATCACCTGGAGGCTGCAGCCGGTCCCTGAGCAGATCTTCAGTATCCTTTTCCTGTCCTTTGTCCCGGCCGAGGGTATGGCAAATATTATCTCCTGTATATCATATCTCTTCACCAGTTCAGGTATCATGGCTGTGCCGCCCTTTATGGGGATGTCGTAAATGCTTTTACCGTGCTTTTTCCGGTCGTCATCTACTGCTATTACCGGTTTATTATGTGAATCGGGATTTAGGCTTATCTCCTTTATCAGGGCCGAGCTGGCATCGCCTGCCCCTATTATCATGGTTCTCCTATGGGTTACTTTATCTTTTCCCTGCCGGCTGGACCTTTTTTTGAGCATCCTTCTTATCACCCTGTACGTAATCCTGGTGCCGCCTATAAGCAGGATAAGGACCAGACTGGTTATGGCCGGAATAGACAGCGGCAGTCTCTCAGGCAGGATATACTCAATATAGGTGATTATTACCGCTCCTATGACGCAGGCCAGTCCTATCTTAGAGATCTCTTTTGCGCCTGCATATTCCCAGAGGCTATTGTAAAGCCCAAAGGCGAAGAATAATAGTATGAAGATAACGGCATAAAAGGTGCCGTGCATGAAAAATAGTTCCTGGTAGCGGGGAAGTATATTACCCTCCAGCCTGATCAAGAGACCCGTAAATACTGCCAGGTATACCAGGAATATATCCATTATGACCAGGCCTGCCTGCTTGGTATATTTTTGTATGCGTACCTTCATGATATTTTACTATTTATAATAGTAATAAAAAGTAAAATTTATTATAGCAAATATGATAGAATTAAAAAGCCGGAGGTCCTGAGTCATTACTGATTGAAAACCTTTATTACTGTTATCATAAATATGAGATATCTTGATGAGGATAAACGAAAATATAAATAACCACAATGGTCCAATATAGACAATACATAATAATTATGTGATTATATATGAAGATCATACAATAGGATTTATCCTTAAAAACACAGTATTTTGGCGGCATTATTGAAAAGAAGCAAGATCCATAGATCCATCCTCATAATCCTTATAATCTTATGTATATCCATTATTTTCTTTAATTCCTCCAGGGAGGGGGAACTTTCAAAGCAGGACAGTACCAGGATTGTAGAAGTTGTAGAA
>CAYPXQ010000034.1:0-1646 GCA_964414685.1 uncultured Actinomycetota bacterium | reverse complement strand
TTCTTCCTTTATATTAGAGATCCTGTCCATTATCCTGTCTTCTATGCTTTCTTCAGGCTCTATTTCCGCTTCTTTTACTATTTTCAGGTATCTGCTGATGTTTGCCATCCTTTGCTCCGGTCTTTTATTGCCAGATACTATATTATTAGATAGATTTGAGGTGATTTTGTTTCAGTCTCTGCCCTGCATCATTTATAGGTCTTAAGCTTATCCTTTATTATCTTCCTGGCCCGGTGGATATTTGTCTTTACCGTGCCTATGGGTTTTCCGGTAAGGTCTGCTATCTCCCGGTAGCTGTAATCCTGGAGGTCCCGCAATATCAGGGGTATCCTGTAGCTTTCCTCCATATTTACCACTATCTTGAGCACATCCTTTACTACCTCCTGCCGCAAATAGCTCTTCTCCAGGTTATGGGAGGACCTGGTAAAGACTACTTCATAGTCTTCCGTCATCCTGTCCAGGCTGATCTTTTTGTCTTTGTGTTTTGACTTCAGCCTTAACTTGTCTATGCAGGTGTTTACGGTCAGCTTCCTTATCCAGGTCTTGAAGCTGGAAAGCCCCCGGAAGCCGGAGATGGAAAGATATACCTTAACAAATACTTCCTGGCTGGCATCCTCGGCTTCATGCGTGTCTCTCAGCATAAAGAATGCAGTGGTGTATACATACCTTGAATACATCTTTACCAGGTCCTCAAAGGCGGATTTATCTCCTTTTTTGGCCCTGGCCACCAGGGCGCTGTCCTTTGAGGGTTCCCCCGGCTTTTGACTTTTTTTTCTTTCCAATCTTTATTCCTGTCCGCTGCCTTCGGTGTAGGGGGCTTCCACCAGTTCCAGCTCGAATTCCAGGAACTCCCCGTCCCGGTATACTTCCAGGATAACTGTATCCCCCACATCATGTTTGAGTATCTCTGCAAACAATTCATAGGGGGTCTGCAATGGGGCGCCGTCAAACCTGGTTATGACATCGCCCGATCTCATTCCTGCTTCATTTGCCGGGTATCCCCGCTGGGTATTGGTTATATAGACCCCCACCACTTCGGTCTCGTTTAGCCCCATCTCTACCCCGATATAGGGGATGCGGGCCCTGCCGTATTCTATTATCTGGTCTGCTATATTGACCGCGGTATCGCTGGGTATGGAAAAACCTATGCCGGCACTGGCCCCCGAAGGCGAGAATATGAGTGTATTTATACCTATGACCTGGCCGGAGGAATTAATAAGCGGCCCTCCGCTGTTGCCCTGGTTTATGGAGGCATCTGTCTGGATGAGGTTTACCATGGGTATCATGTCCGCCGACAGGGTTATGTCCCTGCCCTTGGCGCTTACGACCCCGGTTGTGACTGTCTGCTGAAGCCCGAAGGGGCTGCCCACGGCAATTGCCAGCTCGCCTACTTTTACATCATCTATGGAAATGAAACTGGCCGCTGAAAGTCCTTCTTCCGGGTCTATCTTTACCACGGCAATATCGGTATTTGGGTCTCCGCCTATAAGCTGTGCCGAATATTCCCTGCCGTCATAGAATGTGACCGAGATCTCTTCCGCCTGGCTGGCTACGTGATTATTGGTGATTATATAGCCGTCTTGGCTATAAACCACTCCCGAGCCCATACCTTCACTCTGCACTTCTTCGCCAAATATATTTTCTCC